>JBQELM010000165.1:0-5464 GCA_052103915.1 Mycetocola sp.
CTGAAGTCCTCGCGCCGAATGTCCCAGACCGCGCCCTCAAAGACGCGCTCCGAGTGGGTGATATCCACCCGGAACGGTTCATCTTTGAGGGGCGTATCCGAGCCAATCGCCGAGGTGTTAGTCACCGGAGACCTCAAACAGCAGGGTGCTCTTCTGACGCTCAAGCGCGGCGCTCACGAGGCCACGGAACAGCGGGTGAGCGCGGTTCGGCCGTGACCGCAGCTCGGGGTGCGCCTGGGTTGCGATGTAGTACGGGTGCACGTCGCGCGGCAGCTCAACAAACTCGACCAGCTGACCATCGGGGCTCGTGCCGGAGAAGTCAAGACCGGCCTCCGCGATCTGCTCGCGGTAGGTGTTGTTCACCTCATAGCGGTGACGGTGGCGCTCGGTGATGTCCGTTGAGCCGTACAGCTCGGCGGCAAGTGAGTCGGCACCAAGCAGCGCCTCGTACTCGCCCAGGCGCATCGTTCCGCCCAGGTCTCCGCCATCGATGATGTCAACCTGCTCGGCCATGGTGGCGATCACGGGGTACGGGGAGTTCTCGTCAAACTCAGTCGAGCTTGCGCCCTCAAGGCCAACAACGTTGCGGGCGTACTCAATGACCATGCACTGCATGCCAAGGCAGAGCCCCAGCGTCGGGATTCCGTTCTCGCGAGCGAACCGCAGCGCGCCCAGCTTGCCCTCGATGCCGCGAATACCAAACCCGCCGGGAACGCAGATGGCGTCAAGCTCGGACAGGGCCTGAGCTGCACCCTCCTCCGTCTCAAGCGTGTCGGAGGCGATCCAGGAAATGTTGACCTTGGTGTTGTTGGCAAACCCTCCGGCGCGCAGCGCTTCGGTCACCGACAGGTAGGCGTCGGGCAGGTCGATGTACTTTCCGACCAGACCAACAGTGACCTCGTGGGCTGGCTCGTGAACAGCCTTGAGCAGGTTCTCCCAGCCGCTCCAGTCCACGTCGTTGGCGTGGTCCAGTTCCAGCTGGTCAATGATGTAGGCGTCCAGGCCCTGCGAGTGCAGCATCTCGGGGATGTCGTAGATGGACGCGGCATCGGTTGCATTCACAACACCGGCCTCCTCCACGTCGCACATGAGCGCGATCTTGCGCTTGTTCGACTCGGAGACGGGACGGTCGCTGCGCAGGACAAGCGCGTCCGGCTGGATTCCGATGGAGCGAAGCGCCGCGACGGAGTGCTGGGTCGGCTTAGTCTTCTGCTCGCCCGATGCACCCATGTACGGCACAAGCGAAACGTGAACGAAGAAGCAGTTCTTCCGGCCCAGTTCGTGGCGGATCTGCCGCGCCGACTCGATGAACGGCTGCGACTCGATGTCTCCGACCGTTCCACCGATCTCGGTGATGATCACGTCGGGGCGACGCTCGCCCGGCTCGGTGGGCTCCTGGGCCTGCAGGCGCATCCGACGCTTGATCTCGTCGGTGATGTGGGGAATGACCTGAACGGTGTCGCCCAGGTACTCACCACGACGTTCCTTCGCGATCACGGTCGAGTAGATCTGACCGGTCGTGACGTTGGCCGCCTGATTCAGGTTGATGTCAAGGAACCGCTCGTAGTGCCCGATATCCAGGTCAGTTTCGGCACCATCGTCGGTCACAAAAACCTCACCGTGCTGGAACGGGTTCATTGTTCCCGGGTCCACGTTGAGGTAGGGGTCGAGCTTCTGCATAACAACATGCAGACCTCGAGCGGTCAGAAGGTTTCCGAGGCTTGCCGCCGTCAGACCCTTTCCGAGCGAAGAAACAACACCACCTGTCACAAAAATGTGCTTGGTTGTGTCCGTTGAAGTACCCGCGTCAGATTTGTTCACCACGGGCTTCGATCCTAACAGCTGTTCCTGGAAGCGCCAACGGGAACGGTGACGTGCTCACACCCACCACCGCTCCCACCGCCGTCACTTCGCCGCGTCTTCCCGTGCCTGGGTACCCAGCGCAAGGAGTTCCCTGGCGTGGTCCGTGCCCGATTGTGAATCGGCAAGCCCCGACAGCAAACGAGCCATCTCTTCCAGGCGCTCGTCCCCCTGCAGCTGTTTCACGTTTGAGCGCGTCACCGTCCCGTCACTTGCTTTCACGATGGTCAGATGGTTTGCGGCAAAAGCCGCTACCTGGGCCAGGTGTGTCACCACAATGACCTGAGAGGTCTGCGCGAGCCGCGCGAGTCGCCGGCCGATCTCAATTGCAGCAGCGCCACCCACTCCGGCATCAACCTCGTCAAAAATGAAGGTGGGGACGGGGTCGACCCCGGCGATGACAACTTCAAGTGCCAGCATGACGCGCGACAGCTCTCCACCTGAGGCTCCCTTAGCCAGGGCCCGCGCCGGTGCACCCGCATGTGGTTTCAGCAGCAGCGCAATCTGCTCAGCACCGTCTGCTCCCAGCTCGTCCCTGGGGATCAGTTGCACCTCCAGGGTGGCGTCGGGCATGGCCAACGCGGTCAGTTCATCGCTGACTGCTGCCGCCAGTCGTACGGCGGCTGCTGACCGCAACTCGGAGAGCTGCTGCGCACGTTCCTGCCGCTCCCCGACCGCGGTCTCAAGCTCACCGGCCAGCGCCGTGATCCGGTCGTCGTCACCGTCAAGCTCAACGATGCGAAGCGCACCGCGCGCGTTGAGGTCGTGAACGTCGGCAAGCGTCGGACCGTACTGTCGCATCAGGTCACCCAGCTCTGCACGGCGCTGGTGAAGTTGCTCCAGTTCGCTCGGCGCACTTGCATCCAAGTCGCCCAGGTAGCGGGCCAGCTCCGTGCCGGTGTCCGCCAACTGGATGGCCAGGCTTGCCAGGGTCTGCGCGATGGGTGAGGCCGCCGCATCGTCCTGGGCGAGTCGCTCTGCTTCCCGTTGGGCCTGATCCACAAGCGCGGTCGCGCTGACGCCGTCGCCGTCCTCATCGCGTAAAAGCTGGAGCGCCCTCGCCGCTCCGGCGCGAAGCGCCTCGATGTTACTGAGCCGCTGAATCTGCTCGTCGAGGTCGTGGTCTTCGCCCTGTGCAGGGTTCACGGCTTCGATGGCTTCAAGCGCGATTCGCAGCTGCTCGGCTTCGGACGCGCGCTGGTCCCGCTCGTTAACCAGCGTTGAGTGTTCCTCGCTGAGCGCGCGAACCCGACGGTGAGTCTCTCGGTACGCGTCCTTTGCCGCCGTCACAGCCGGCCCGCCAAAACGGTCAAGGACGTCGCGCTGCGCTGCCTCGCTCGTCAGCCGGATCTGATCCGACTGACCGTGAACTGCAACAAGCTGGTCGCCCACATCGATCAGCACAGCGGCGGGGGCGCTTCGTCCGCCAACGCTCGCCCTGCTCCGTCCCTCGGCCGCAATGGTTCGAGAAACAATCAGTTCGGCAATTCCGTCACCTGCGGGGTCAAGGTCTCCGCCAACCTCGCGGACACGATCGGCAACGGCGCCGTTGTCCGGCACAAGCCATCGCCCTTCAACCACCGCACGATCCGCCCCGATGCGCACGGCACCGTTGTCTGCTCTGATACCTCGAAGAAGCCCAAGCGCGTTGACCACCATGGTCTTACCCGCGCCCGTCTCGCCCGTGATCGCTGTGAACCCCGGCCCCAGTGGCAGGGTCGCATCGGCAATCACGCCAAGGTCATGAATCTGAATCTCTTCAATCATGGTCAACCGGTCCTCGCCAGCCGGCGATCGGCAGGTGGAATTTTTGGACTAGACGATCGGTGAACGGCCCCTCATGCAGTCTCGCAAGCCGCACGGGAAGCGGCGAGCGGCTCACCACGACTTCCGACCCCGGCGCCAGATCGAAGGTACGCCGGCCGTCCGCCCACAGCACGGCCCGCGCCTGCGACCGGTCAAGAACTCGAAGCGACAGCGTCGAATTGGGGCCGACGACGATGGGCCGCGCAAAGAGCGCGTGGGCGCTCAAAGGCACCATCATGATGGCTTCTACCGACGGCCAGATCACGGGACCACCTGCGGAGAACCCATACGCCGTTGAGCCGGTCGGGGTCGAGAAGACGACCCCATCACAGCCGAACGACGACAGCGGCCGCTGGTCAACCGCGGTCAGGACTTCAAGCATCCGCTCCCGACTGGCTTTTTCGACCGTTGCCTCGTTCAGCGCCCACGTCTCGTAAACGACCTCTCCGCGGTCGATGACCTGCACCTGAAGGGTGAAACGCTCCTCAACCAGGTAGTCCCTGGCAATGACGCGTTGCACAGCCGACGGCAGGTGGTCTCGTTCACTCTCGGCAAGGAATCCGACATGGCCAAGATTGACGCCAAGGAGCGGAACGGTGTAGCCGCGGACCTCCTCCGCCGCACGCAGAATGGTTCCGTCTCCGCCCAGCACAATGACAAGCTCAAGGTCAGGAACACTGACGTCCTCACCGAGGATCAGAACGTCCCCCAGCTCAGGATCGTACTCACGAATATCGTCAGCCTCGCCCCGACGGCATACCGGGGACGCTCCCGCCTCACGAAGACGCGTAATGACCTCAATCGCCGCAATAATCGAATCGCTTCTGCCCGTGTGAGCGAGCACCAGGATGTTGCGTTGCGACGTCATCGAACCCCCGTCATCAGTTCATCGATTGTTGTTGTCCATTGTGACTGATCCTGACCGGTCATCCGGGTCAGAACAGTCAAATACTCCTGATTTCCGTGGGTTCCGACCACGGGTGAGGGGACGAGCGCCACGGGGCCCCACCCATTCTCACGGGCGCAACTCAGTACACGGCCAATTGCCGCGTGCACCTGCTCAGGGTCGGTCGCAATGCCGCGCGAGACATTTCCTTTGCCTACTTCAAACTGCGGTTTGATCAGGAGCACGATACGGCTGTCTCCGGTGGGTGACATGGTTCGAGCGCAGGCCTCGATGACATGGGTCAGCGAGATGAAGGACAGGTCGGCCACCAGCACTGTGGGTAGTGGCGTCTCCCCCGCCACACTCCGATAACTCTCCGGTGAGAGATCTTTGACGTTGAAGCCTTCGACCGAGATCACCCGCGGGTCGTCAGCGATTGTGCTCACCAGCTGACCGTGTCCCACATCGACGGCGACAACTGTGCGAGCGCCACGCTCCAGGGCAACCTGAGTGAATCCCCCGGTTGACGCGCCGGCGTCAAGGACGACCGCACCAGCGATGGGCACCTCAACAGCGTCAAGGACAGCCCTCAGTTTGCCTGCGGCACGGGACACGTCAGCTCCAGCGCCGGCGACGGTAATCACGTCGCTCTCGGCAACAGGCTCTGAGGACTTCCGCGTCACTCGCCCGTTGACGTCAACATTCCCTGCTTTGATCAGCTCGGCTGCTCGAGTGCGTGATCGTGCCAGGCCACGCTCGGTAATTGCGGTATCGAGGCGGGTCATACCGGACGCAAACCCTTGGCCGGATCGGCAACGTTCAAGCGCGCTTCAAGTTCCGTCACCGCGCGCTCGTAAGCGGCGGCCCGCTCCTCGAGCGGCAATTCATTGATCAGTGCTGCCGATGTCAGCA
>JBQELM010000166.1:0-5433 GCA_052103915.1 Mycetocola sp.
GTCACCGCCATGCAGCTGCGCGTCACCAAGCGAAATAGCCAGGCCAAGTCCGGTGCCGCCAATCGTGCGCTTACGCGCGGGGTCAGCACGCCAAAAACGATCAAACACTCGCGACAGGTTCTCCGGTGCGATGCCCTGCCCGTAATCACGGACGCTGAGCGCAACCGCGTCGGCGTTACTGTCCACGGACACCACCACACTTCGACCGTCGCCGTGCTCAATGGCGTTGCCCAACAGGTTCCGAACGATGCGCCGAATCCGACGCGCATCAAGCGGAAGCTCTGTGTGACCACCCGGAGCACGAAGGATGAGCGTGCACCCAGCGGAAGCCGCGAGCGTCGCCATCGACTCCATGCTGTCCTCCGCAAGCTGAACGAGGTTCACCGGCTCACGGTCAAGCTCAACGGATCGCGCATCGTAACGGCTGATCTCCAACAGATCGGAAAGCAACTGTTCAAAGCGCTTGGTCTGGGTACTCAGCAGCTCAACCGCGCGCGCCGTTGCCGGAGGAAAATCAAAACGCTGGTCGTAAAGAACGTCACCAGCCAAACGAATCGTCGTCAGCGGTGTCCTGAGCTCGTGCGACACGTCCGACACAAAACGCTGCTGCACCATCGACAGCTGTTCAAGCTCAGCAATCTGGGCTTGCAGACTGTCAGCCATCCGGTTAAACGATGCAGCAAGCGTGGCAATCTCGTCCTCACCCGTCACAGGGATCCGGGTCTCAAGCTCACCGTTGGCCAACCGCTCACTGCTCTCCGCCACCACCTGCACAGGACGAGCCACCAACCGTGCCACCACCCAGGCAACAGCGGCAACAAGGATAAGAAGTGCAACTCCGCCAACCACAAGGGTCCGCTGCATGAACTGCAGAGTCCGCTCCGTGTCAGACAGGTCATAGGCGATGTAGAGCTCAAAGCGACTGCCGTCGGTCAACGTCAACATGCTGCCCACAACAACACCGGGACGAGCAACATCGTCACCGGGAAGCGCAACCGCCTGCCACCACTGTTCGTTTGGGTTGGCCTCGAGCTGGCTCCTCAAATCGTCAGTAATGACGCCGCCCTGAAGCGCGGGGCTCTCAAAATCCTGCGGAATCAGAAGATTGCTGTCCTGGTTCGGTGCCCGGTATCCGGCGATCAGCGTCGTTGACGCTGTTTGAGCGATCTGCGTCCGGGCCGCGCTCATCAGGTTCTGCAGCTCGGAGCGCTCCTCCGCGCTCGACGAGTCAAACAGGCCCTGCGCTGTCGCCGTCGCACGTCGGGCATCAACCAACGCATCGTTCACCCGTGAGCGGTACATGTCGCTACTGATGCTTGCACCCATGTACATGCTGGTCCCGGCCACGGCGATCACCGCAAGGGCGACGGTCACAACGACGGTCCTGAACTGGAGCGACCGTCGGAACGTGTCCGCAAGTCGACCAGGCCAACTCCGCCAACCCACCCTGGCCCGGCGTGGGGCGGAGGAGGTCATCGCCGAATCACGCCGCGTGACCGGCGCGATACCCCACGCCACGAACCGTCATCACGATGCGCGGGTTGTCCGGGTCCTCCTCGATTTTTGCGCGGAGGCGCTGAACGTGAACATTGACCAGGCGAGTATCGGCTTTGTAGTGATAGCCCCACACCTGCTCAAGAAGCATCTCGCGGGTGAAAACCTGCTGCGGGGCCGAGGCCAGCGCATGAAGAAGATCAAACTCAAGCGGCGTCAGCTTGATGGACTGCCCAGCCCTGGTGACCTCGTGGCCGGACACATCAATCGTGACGTTACCGACGGTGAGGGTCTCCGGCCCGCTCGACGATGCGGGGCGCAGTCGTGCTCGAATCCTGGCGACAAGTTCCTTCGGGTTAAACGGCTTTGCAATGTAGTCATCTGCCCCCGACTCGAGCCCCCTCACCACGTCCGTCGGATCGGACTTCGCCGTCAGCATGATGATCGGCACACCGGAATCAGCCCGCACCCTGGTGCACACCTCAATCCCGTCGATACCCGGCAGCATCAGGTCAAGCAAGATCAGGTCGGGGTTGACCCGCGCGACGTCCTCCAGCGCGCTCGTGCCGTCCACAGAAAACTCGGTGTCAAAGCCTTCGGTCCGGAGAACGATGCCGATCATCTCGGCAAGCGCGACGTCATCGTCAACAACCAGGATGCGTGGGTTCATACCCTCAGTCCTTCTTTCTCCAAGCCGGGCCACGGGGGTGGCCGGCAGCTTCAGCGTAGTCGAGCTTTACAGTGAACGGCCGAGCGCACACGCGGACTAGTAGCGGTAGTGCTCCACCTTAAAGGGACCATCAACCGGCACACCGATGTAGTCGGCCTGCTCCTGGCTGAGCGTCGTGAGCTGAACACCCAGTGCGTTCAGGTGAAGCCTGGCGACCTTCTCGTCCAGGTGCTTGGGCAGGGTGTACACGCCAACCGGGTACTCCTCCAGGCGGGTGTGCAGTTCAATCTGAGCAAGCACCTGATTGGCAAAGCTGTTACTCATCACGAACGACGGGTGTCCGGTCGCGTTGCCGAGGTTCATCAGGCGCCCCTCGCTGAGGACCAGGATGCTGCGGCCGCTCGGCAGACGCCATTCGTGAACCTGCGGCTTGATCTCCACTCGCTGGGCTCCCTCAAGCGCCTCAAGGCCGGCAATGTCGATCTCGTTGTCAAAGTGACCAACGTTGGACACAATCGCCAGATGCTTCATCGCAAGCATGTGCTCGGTGGTGATCACCCCGAGGTTGCCGGTGCAGGTGACAAAAATGTCAACCTGGTCAATGACGTCCTCGATGCGGGCAACCTGGTAGCCGTCCATGGCCGCCTGAAGTGCACAGATAGGGTCAACCTCACTGACGATGACACGAGCCCCCTGGCCGCGAAGCGCCTCAGCCGCGCCCTTCCCGACGTCACCGTATCCCACAACAAACGCGACTTTGCCGCCGATCAGCGTGTCCGTTGCCCGGTTGAGGCCGTCGGGAAGCGAGTGCCTGATGCCGTATCGGTTGTCAAACTTGCTCTTGGTGACCGAGTCGTTGACGTTGATGGCCGGGAAAATGAGTTCGCCGTCACGGTGCAGCTCGTAGAGGCGGTGGACACCAGTGGTGGTCTCCTCTGTCACACCACGCAGCTCATGTGCCACACGGGTCCAGCGCTGAGGGTCCTCAGCAAGCGACTCACGAAGCGCGTTGAGAATGACACGGTACTCGGTCGAGTCGCCGGGGCCGTCAGCGGGGACGGCGCCTGCGGCCTCAAACTCCTTGCCGCGGTGAACAAGCAGGGTCGCGTCGCCACCGTCGTCAAGAATCAGGTTGGGGCCGGTCCAGCTTTCACCCTGCTCCGCGGCCTCGGCTGACCAGTCAAAGATGCGCTGAGTGCACCACCAGTACTCCTCAAGCGTCTCGCCCTTCCACGCAAACACGGGAACGCCAGCGGGCGCGTCCGGCGTACCGGTGGGGCCGACAACAATTGCTGCCGCGGCCTCGTCCTGAGTGGAGAAAATGTTGCAGCTGGCCCAGCGGACCTGAGCACCAAGGGCAACAAGTGTTTCGATCAGCACGGCGGTCTGCACCGTCATGTGCAGCGAACCGGCGATACGAGCACCGGCAAGCGGTTTGCTCTGACCAAACTCCTCGCGCAGGGCCATCAGTCCGGGCATTTCGTTCTCTGCCAGGCGCAGCTGGTGACGACCGGCCTCGGCAAGGCTCAGGTCACGAACAGAGAAAAGGGGGTGTTCAGGGGTGCTCATTCGAATATTCTCCCAGAGTTGTGGTGCGGGGTTCGTCGTCCGGCTCTCGATACCGCATCATCGTCCAGCCGCGAGGGATGCGAAGGGACTCGGCGTGAGCCTCGCAGAGGTCGTAGCTATGCGGATCAGGGGTGAGCCCTAGCGGGCCGATCGCCACGAGGGAGTCTGCGTAGTCGTAGCTCAGCGTCTGCGCGGCGCGTTTGCCACACCCCACCTTGCTGCACAGTCGTGTCTCCATCGCAGACCAGAGTATCCCCGTCGGGAGTAAAAGTGCGCCGTAGACTGCGTATATGTCCCGTCAGCGTTCCCAGCCCCGCCGTGCTGTACGGCATGACCGCCACGGTCGCGCAGGCCGAAGCCCCGTCGTGGGACCCGAGCTTTTTGTGGTCGGGCAACGAGACGAGCAGTTCGCCGCCATCGTCGCCGGTGCCGCTGATTACCTGCGCGGCGCGTGGAAGGACGAGCTTGCCAACGTGCGATTTGAGATCAGTGCCATGCCGTCCGTACCAAACACTGACGGCGTTCCTCGCTGGTGGACGTCCAAGCTTGAGCAACGAATTGTGCTCTTCCGTGTGCCCATTGAGCGGCTGAGCCGCATGCACCGCAACGACGCCGAGCACCGCCGGATGCTCGTCGAGAGCATGGTGTTCCGTGCCACAGCCGAGTACGTTGGCCGAGACCCGTGGGACTTGGACAGGGACGGGCGTTTCCTCTAGGTCGCCCCGCCCCGGCAGGCGCGCGTGTGGCGACGCCAGGCTTCGGAGCTAGTGCGGGTACACGGTGAGTGCTTGCTCTCCCGCCGTCGCCGGGTGGACAGGGAACGAGGCGATACCGTCGTCGGACACCGTGCTCACGGACGCGATGATTCCAGATCCGATGAGTTGATAGTCCGCATCGCTGTCCAGGCGAACCGTCTGCTGGTCTGCCGGGTCAATGCGAAGCGTACGCTCGTCCCCTCGGCGATCAACCACGGTGACCTCAACGGCTTCGGTTGACGGGTTGAGGACGTGGAGTCGGGCGTCAACACCCGCCGGAACGGCAACAGCCGTCTGCTCGCTCAGTGACTGCCCCGCGACCACCCAGGCGTACTCTGACGTGTCTCCGTGACGGATGGTGGTTCGTGCGGCCGCAACGACCGGCACGTCTGCGTCCACACGAATGCTGTACTCCCCGGGTTCAAGGGCACCAAGCATCGCCTCAGCGACAACACCATCCACGAGCGTCAGAACCTGCGGAGGCTGGGCGCCCTCACCGTTTTTTGTCACGGTCACGGTGACGGTCGCTTCGTCAGCGTGCGGAGCGTATACGCGAACGCCCGGTTCAACGTCGTCGTACTCTTCGCCTTCTGTTTGCCCCACACCCTCCGGAATAACAACACCGGAGATCTCTTGAGTTTGTGAGGCGGCAGCCGTGGCCGCTGTCAGATCAATACCACCGGCATCAAGGCCTCGGATGCTACTGCTCTGCAGGCTCGCCGCAACCTGCGAACCACGTGCAACAACGTGAACAACGGGGAGTTGCACTGAGGTGACAAACGAACTCAGCGGCAAAGCACGGGTCTGACCGGCCGGGACGATGATTCCTGTTGCGCCCGGGGCCTGAAGTTCGCCACTCTCGCCATGGAATTCCAGGTCAACGCTGGCATCGGTCTGGCCCGGATTGGCGAGCAGGATAACGGCATTCCGGCCGGTCTCTGTTGA
>JBQELM010000167.1:0-5405 GCA_052103915.1 Mycetocola sp.
GCTCCTCCTCAAGGTACCGGGCGTGCAAAATCTCACGGACAACGGATTCGCCGTACCGCCGAGACTGATCTTGATGGTGTGATTCGGACGCTACCGGGTGCGCGCCTGCTGCCCGAGCCGCTGCCCCTCCGGGTGCCGGTTGCCCAACCGTGAATGCCGAGGCAGCATTGCTCCCTGTCTGCGTGTGCCGGGGTTCATCAGCAGTCTGACCAACAGGCGCGGTTTCCCACCCCGAGGTTGCTGGTGCTGGTACTGGAGGTGCAGACGGCGCAGCCTGGGCGGGCGGAAAGGCGGAGGGGCGAGGGGCAAATCGGCCCTCATCACCTGTGGGTGCGTCCATCGGATCGGGGAACGGCGGCTCATCCTCCGGGGGCTGAACGGGCCCGCGGGATGGCTCAGCGTGTGCGGGTGCGCCCGACGAGGTAGCTGGGCCAGGTGACGAGGACAGACCGGACGACACGGGTGCGTCGGACGATGCAGCACCGGGGAGGTCGGCTTGCCCGGATGCCGGTGCCGTCGATGGCGTTGCGGCTGGCGTTGCCTGCGCGGCTCCAGGGATTGAGGCCACGTTCCATCCGGATGTGGCAGAGCTGGACGCTGGTGAGGCGCCGGTTTCTGGCGCCGACGGCGGCGCAGAGGGACTCCCCGGCTGCGGAGCACCGGAGGCGGAATCACCCGTCGGGGCTACACCGCTGCCTGCACCGCGGTCCGCTGTGCGTGGGTCCGCCGATGCGGGAGCGTTTGGAGCAGATCCACCTGGCCCTGATCCGCCGGGACCACCGTGCCCCGGCCCTCCGGGAGCCTGACGAGCGATGAATTTCACCTCAACGGCAAGAACCGCAACAATCGCTTCACGCAATCGTGCCGACGGGCCGCCGTCTGCCGGACGCTGTCTAAACCCATCAACGTCACTCGCGCTGGGGAACTCAAGCACAAGAACACCGTCGGTGCGGAAATCAAGAACGCTTGCCGTTGCAGCCACAACCCACGAGGGACGATGCGCGGAGGACAGCGATTCAAGGATCTCAGGCCACGCGTCGCGGAAGCGCTGAACCGTGATCGGACCGCTCGAAACAGTGGCGGGCGGCGCCTGAGGAGTGTCCGCCGGAGAGGCGGTTTCCGCCGGAGCTGAGGTTTCCGCCGGAGAGGCGGCTGTTGTCTGAGCAGTGGCGGGCGGCTGGGTACCTGACGGATCCTGCGCGCCTGAACCGGCAGGCGTGGCGGGACCGGCCTGAGCGGCCGGTTCGGCCTGTCCGCTCGGTTCAGCCTGAGCGGCCGGTTCAGCCTGAGCGGCCGGTTCAGCCTGTGCACTCGACTCAGCCTGAGCGGCCGGTTCAGCCTGTGCACTCGACTCAGCCTGCGGGCGTGATTCGGCCGGCGCCGGAAGCCCCCAAGCTGCGTGAACTGCACTGACATCGGGAACGGCCGATCCGCCCGGTGAGGTTCCTCCGGTTGGATCCGCGGGACGTGACCCCGAAGCTCCACTCTGACGAGAAGCCGCAGGAGGCGAAGATGCGGGAGGCCCAGCCGAACTCGCCGCCGGAGCCTGTGCTGATGGCTGACTCTGTGCTGGAGCTGCGGCCTGTGAACGAACCTGCCCCTGAGCCCCGCCAGAGGATCCTGACGGTACGGATGCGTCGGGCCCAGCGCTGCGTCCGCGGTCACGCGTCTGCACGGGAGCGTCAGGCTCGGCCAGTAGAACCATGATGCGAGCGACCATCAACTCGAGGTGAAGTTTAGGAGAGGTCGCACCGGTCATCTCACTCAGCGATCGGTTCACGATGTCGGCCGTGCGACTCATGGCGGCACGACCAAAACCGTCGGCCTGAACGGCCATGTGATCAATCTCGTCCTGCGGCACACCACGAAGAACCGACGCAGCGTTGTCCCCCGTTGCCGCGACAACAATCAGATCACGCAAGCGCTCAAGCAGATCATCGACAAAACGTCTGGGGTCCTGACCGGTTTGGACAACCTTGTCGACGCCGGCAAACGCTCGAGACGAGTCACCGGAGGCAAGCGCATCAATCACCTCGTCAAGCAAAGAACTGTGGGTGTACCCCAGCAGCGCGACAGCGCGCTCGTACGAAATGACGTCGGTTTCGGACCCAGCAATCAGCTGGTCAAGAAGCGACAGCGTGTCACGGACGGACCCACCGCCCCCGCGCACAACAAGGGGAAGTACCCCGGCCTCCGCGCTCAACGACTCTGTTGCGAGCATCTGCTGCAGATAGTCAAGCATCACGGCAGGCGGAACAAGCCGGAATGGATAGTGGTGCGTACGCGAGCGGATGGTGCCGATGACCTTATCCGGCTCGGTTGTGGCGAAGATGAACTTCACGTGCTCCGGCGGCTCTTCAACGATCTTCAGAAGCGCGTTAAACCCCTGAGGCGTGACCATATGGGCCTCGTCAAGGATGAAAATCTTGAAGCGATCACGTGCCGGGGCAAAAATTGCCCTCTCGCGCAGCTCACGAGCGTCATCAACACCGTTGTGACTGGCCGCGTCAATCTCAACAACGTCCATCGACCCGCCGCCACCACGACCGAGCTCTACACAGCTATCGCAGGTACCGCACGGGGTGTCGGTTGGCCCCTCTGCGCAGTTCAAGCAGCGCGCAAGAATCCGCGCCGACGTGGTCTTACCGCAGCCGCGCGGACCGCTGAACAGGTAGGCATGGTTCACCCTGTCCGAACGCAACGCGGTGCGAAGCGGATCGGTCACTTGGGACTGGCCGATCATCTCGGCAAAGTTCTCTGGCCGGTAGCGGCGATACAGGGCGGTAACCACGTGTCCATCGTAGTTGCCACGACCGACGGCGTGACACGGCCAGGAGCGAACAGCTCAGAGTGTGACCGCCGCCCGCGCCTGTGCAGGAGCGGGCGGCGGCGTCTCAACGCACCGGTGTGGTCGAAAGCGTGCCATCCCCCATTGCGCGCGCCGGTCCATCGACGCCATCTCCTGCTCGGATTGAGTCATCAGCTGCGACGTCATCCCCACGAGGCTCCGCCTCACCATGACCGGATGATCCGCCACCCGAGCCCCGCTCCGATGCCTGCGTGAAGCGCTCCGACACCCGATCGGCCAGGCGCTTCCAGCTCCGGTCGCGCACGAAGATGAAGTCGAGCGCAATCATCGCCAGGGAGAACCACGGCAGTCCCATCAGAACGGCAATGCCAACGTGGAAACTCATGATCCCAAACAACGCAAAAATGCGGGTCGGCCTCGTCAGCAAAAGCATGGGGAAACACAGCTGCATGATGATCGAGCCCCAGGTCATCGCTGTGACGGCAGGACCCCAAGTTGTGACCAGATCGCTCAGCACCGGCCAGGTGCCAAAACGATCAGTCATCAACGGGTTGTAGACCGCGTAGCCACCAGACCAGGGTGTGCCGCCCGCCTTGTAGAGAGCGCCGGAGACGTACACGAAGGACACCTGGGCCGTCAGGATCACCAGGGTCAGGTTGTGCAGTGCGTTTGAAATCTGCACCGGAAGAACCGTTGGCCACCCGGCCTTCGCCCGTCGTCGTGCATCAAGCGACCAGCGGGCGGCCGGATCAGCAAACAACAGGAAAAACAGAGCGATGCGGTACATGTTGTCACCCTGATCGCCCACCGAGTCGTTGACCTCGATAAAGCTGACCCACAGCACCAGGTAGATCGGCAGAACAAACTTAAATCGCCACCCCAGCATGAACAGCACGGCGAGCACAAGCAGCACAAGGTACAGCGCCGTAAACGCAGTGTCGTTGAGCATGACGCTGTGGAAGGAACTGAACAGCCAGATAGAGGGGAATGCGCTTGTCGGATCGGCCGCTTCGCCGTTCCAGGCCGACCCGGCACCAAAGGTGTACAGCCGCGTGGAGAAGTTGGACAGCAACAGGCCGATCCCCGTCAGACCAAAGATGATCCGGGTGACGGCAAGCCCGTACAACGACTTTTTTGAGTCAAGAAGCCAGGCCTCTGCCGCCAGCTGAATCCGGCGGATGACCCCGCCAATGGTCCGGAGCAGGTCACCAAACAGCAGGCCGACGGCCCGCGGCACACTGAGGATGGTCCGTCCGAGGTTCCGAGTCGAGCGTGGTGCACTCACGAGGTCAACCCTTCGTAGCTGCGGCGGAAGACGTCGCGGAAGTTCTCAACAGACTGTCCGTCGTTGATGACAACACCACGCCAGCCTGTTGGCGCATTCTGCACGGCGGGACGCTCAGCATCGGGGTTGTTCCGTTCGGCAAAGGGGATGATGTTCTGCCTGGAGGCACGGTACTGCACCTGCTCAACGTCGTCGCCCCAGATCGCGAGTGCCACCTGGCTTGCGTAGGCGGTGGCTCGGTGTTCCTGTTTCATGTACGGCGCCACAACGTCCTCAGACTCATAACTGAGCAGCTTGTCTTCCAGACGCTCCTCCCAGTCGTCCTTGAAATAGTTCAGCTCAACAATCACTTTGTGGTCGTCGCTCAACTTGTCCCATGCGCCCTTGAACTGGCTAGAGACGTCGGTGGACTGGATACCGGCACGTGGGGGGAACAGGTTGTACCTGATCATCGAGATCTCAACGTCTGTGGCGTTGACCCATTCGGTCGTTTCACCGTCCACCACAGCTCGGACATCAAGTCGGTAGTCCCCATTGATTGGCTCAGGCGCAAACACACTCCAGGACTGCCCAAACATGGGGAGCATGTACGACGACAACGCTTTGCCAGGCACAACCTCCCGGAGCGGTGCGCTGGGTGCGATCCAGAGGAATGATGCAAACACATGCCAGGCGGTGAGCGCGACGGCGATGTACAGCACAACGCGGGTCACAACGCTTCGATGTGGTGTGGTTTGTTCGGTCACTTGTCTTCCTTTGACACGCGAACGGGGGGATGTAGTGTCGGTTTGCTGCTGAGCTCAGTCGTGGTTGCACTCAAACAAACCGGAAGGTGCTCCGGATGGTCGCTTCACCATCCGGAGCACCTGTGTACGACGCTACCGTTACGTTGTGACGTTCCGGTTACGACGCACCAACCAGATTCCGGCTCCGCTGAGGAGCAGGAGGGCAGCGATACCACTGATCAGGCCGATCTCAGCACCTGATGTAGCGAGCACGCCAGCGCTCTGTCCTGTCCCTGACGAGGAACCGTTGGCCTGCGCAGAGCCAGCTGCACTCGCTGTTCCCGCCGCGGACGAATCGTTCGACCCATCGGACGCGCTGCCGGCAGAAGCCGACTGTGCAACGACAACGAACTCGGTGTCGAGCGCGTCGCCCTCGAGGGCGCCAGCCTGGGCTCCGCTCACCGCGACGTAGTGCTCGCCAAGCTCGAACTCGGCGTCAACGGCGAAGGTAAACGTCGCCGTGCCCGACTCGTCTGCGATCTCGTCCTCCAGATCGAAGGGGGTCGAGTGCACGGTAGCGGAAATG
>JBQELM010000168.1:0-5385 GCA_052103915.1 Mycetocola sp.
AAGGATTCCGAGGCGGCGCTGACCGGGGGCTGGTTCTTGCTGGTGGGAAAGGCTCACAGGCCGATTCTGCCACGGCCTCACGAGAAGCGGGCTGAGCTAACCCTCACGATTGGCGGCTCATGCGGTAGTCTGATCGAGTGGTCAACGCACGGCGTTGACCACAGATACGACTTTTTGATTGCCGAGGTAATCAAAGGCGGCCCGCCCCGCGGTGGACCGAACCAGAAGCACTGATCAGGCACAGGCCGGTCAGCCCACAGAGATGTGCGCGGCACCTTGTAGATGAGATGCCCGCAAAAGAGTTCCCGTCCCACGGCAACGTGTACGGACGGATGAGGAGTGCACCAGTCCATGGTGAAAAACAACAAAACAACAAAAAACACCACATCACAGACAGAGAACGCAGAAGAGCTGGTTGACCCGGCGTCCTCCGTTGAGGATCCGCGTCCGGTTCAGCTCAGCAGCACGGAGGCTGACGCGAGGGACGAAGCCGTCGACGGTGATTCCGCCGATGCGGCGAGCGTTGTGGATGACGCAGCGCAGGACGATGTCGGTGCAGACGGTGCCGTCTCGGATGAGGGTGCTCCTCAGGTGGCGGACGCAACGGCTCCGGTGGCGAGCAACGCCGATGGTGATGAGACGGGCGTGACCGCAGCCCCGGCCTCCGGTGACCAGGAGTCTCCGTCAGACGTTGTTGACGTGACAGTCGTTGAGGCCGTTGAGGCCGTTGAGGTTGAGGTTCCGGCCGCGTTTGTCTCCAAGCCAAGCACCGCCCTGGTGTTCCGTGCACCTGACCTGTCTGCCTACCCGCCGCTTCCGCCCCTGCCGAGCCGGGACCGTGACGACCGTGGATTTGACCGTGACGACACGGATGACTCCTCGAGCACAACCCGCCGCAGGACGCGGCGTCGCGGCGACGAGCGTCGTCAGGACGACCGTCGCGGTGATGACCGCCGTGACGAGGAGCACCGTTCGCGGCGTGAGCCTGAGCTGATCACGGAGCCGCAGAAGATCAAGGGTTCAACTCGGCTTGAGGCCAAAAAGCAGCGCCGCCGCGATGGCCGTGATGCCGGTCGGCGCCGCAGTGTTGTCACCGAGGCCGAATTCCTCGCTCGCCGTGAGTCGGTTGATCGGTCGATGGTTGTTCGTTCGCTGGCCAACCGGACCCAGATCGGTGTGCTTGAGGACGGCGTGCTTGTGGAGCACTATGTTGCGCGCAGTCAGGAAGCCAGCCTGATCGGCAACGTCTACCTTGGCCGTGTTCAGAACGTGCTTCCCAGCATGGAGGCCGCCTTCATCGACATCGGCCGTGGTCGTAACGCGGTGCTGTACTCCGGCGAAGTTGACTGGGACAGCGTGGAGAACGGCAACCAGCCGCGCCGGATTGAGCTTGCTCTGAAGCCGGGCGACAAGGTGCTTGTTCAGGTCACCAAGGACCCGGTTGGGCACAAGGGTGCGCGTCTGACCAGTCAGATCTCGCTTCCCGGCCGCTACCTGGTCTATGTGCCAAACGGCTCCATGTCCGGCATCTCGCGCAAGCTTCCTGACACCGAACGTGCACGGTTGAAGAAGATCCTTAAAGAGGTCCTGCCGGAAAACGTCGGAGTGATCGTCCGTACCGCCGCTGAGGGGGCGACGGAGGAGCAGCTGACGCTTGACGTCACCCGTCTGACCAGCCAGTGGGAGCACATCAGCTCCCGGGTGGCCTCGGCCAGTGCGCCGACGCTGTTGCACGCTGAGCCTGACCTGCTGGTCAAGATCGTCCGCGACGTGTTCAACGAGGACTTCCAGAAGATGGTTATCTCTGGTTCCGATGCGCAGCAGACCATCGAGCAGTACCTGCACCAGGTTGCCCCTGAGCTCATTGATCGTATTGAAAGCTACGAGGGCACACGCGACGTCTTTGATCAGTTCCGGGTGACCGAGCAGATTGAGAAGGCGCTTGACCGCAAGGTGTGGCTGCCCTCCGGTGGCTCCCTTGTTATTGACCGCACAGAAGCGATGACGGTCATCGACGTCAACACGGGCAAGTTCGTTGGTTCGGGCGGCAACCTTGAGGAGACCGTCACCAAGAACAACCTGGAGGCCGCGGAAGAGATTGTCCGCCAGCTGCGTCTGCGCGACATCGGCGGCATCATCGTTGTTGACTTCATCGACATGGTGCTGGAAAGCAACCGTGATCTGGTGCTGCGCCGTCTCATCGAGTGCCTGAGTCGCGACCGCACGAAGCACCAGGTGGCTGAGGTTACCTCGCTCGGGCTTGTGCAGATGACGCGAAAGAAGCTGGGCCTTGGCCTGCTGGAGACCTTCAGCGAGGCGTGTGAGGTCTGTGCCGGTCGTGGCGTGATCGTTCACCACGAGCCCGTTTCCAAGCACCGTGCTCCGGCCAACAATTCGCCGCGTAAGGGCAAGTCGTCCTCGCACGGGGCAACGTCGAACTCGGGTTCTTCTGCTCCTAAGAACGAGACCAAGGCGCACGCCATTTCTGCGGATGCGAAGAACGCTCTGGCAAAGATTGCGGCGTCAACACTGGTGCAGGATGCGTCAAGTGAAGACGGCGTAGCTGGCGTTGACGTCGTGGCCGCTGAGCAGTCTGGAGGCGGTGTGGATACCGCTGGGGACCAGAGCGCGTCACCGTCGCCTGAGGCGGGGCAGTCCGACCGCGCAGTCGATGAGGAATCAACACCGCGCCGTGGTAACCGTCGAAGTGGCCGTGACCGCTCGCGGGGTCGTAACCGTAACGGTCGGGATGGTGCTCGCGACGACGCCGGTACAGAGGGCACGTCGGCTGAGTCCGACCGGAGTGCAGATGCTCGTTCCGGTGGCTCGTCCGCTGCGCAGTCAGCGCAGTCAGCCGTGGCCGACAACACCGCGCGAGACGCTGGACCTCGCGATGACCGTGCCGATGGGGGAGAGAGCGTTGAGTCCGGTGATCGTCAGGATCGCTCACCGCGTTCCGAGCGGGTAGACCGTTCGGGCCGGGGGACTCGCCCCACTCGAGCTGAGCGTGCCGAACGGGCTCGTGCGGCGAAGGAGGCGGCAGCGGTGGATCGTGCGGAGGACGCCGCTCCTGTTGTGAGTGAACCGGCTCGTGCTGAACGGTCGCAGACCGGTGCCTCGTCCCGGTCCGCCACTCAGCGTCGCTCCTCGCGGGGCAGCGGAGTAGCTGAACGGTCGCAGGACACGGTGGCGTCACAGGCGAACCGTGCCGAACCGTCGACGGCTTCTCGCCCGACCGGAACCGCTGGCGCCCAGCCTGTGGTCACCGCGGCGGAACCTGCACCGCGTGCGGCCAAGCGTAGCCGTCGGGTGTCGCAGCCTGTCACGGAGACGGCAGTTGCGGCTCCGGTGATTCTTGACCTGCCCGTTGCGGCGCCGGTCAGGCCACAGGTGGCCGACAAGAAGCGCACCGAGGACCTGCTTGGCTCTGTGCTTGACAGCCTGCCCGAACCGGCTCCGGCCGCTCGGAAGGCGTCAAAGAGTCGTCGGGTGACGACGTCGGCGATCACCGGTGCCGTTCGCACCGATGACGCAGCGTCCGACTAGTTTTTTGGGTGCCGGTCCCGTGCCGGCACCCGAAGCCCGCTCGCGATGAGGCGGCGTACCAGGGTGTGGCCGTCAACGGCGACTGCTCCCGCGCACACCAACTCATCGTGGCGGTTGGCCGGGACGTCGTAGTGGTCCAGGTCAAAACTGCGCGGAGGAATCCCGTTCTTCTGTGCAAAGAGATGTAACTCGTCGAGTGAATGATCGCTGATCAGGTGAGACCACGTGGTACCGTGGGCTGGCCAAACGGCGGGATCGATCAAAACAACCATGTTTTCATCGTAGTTTGACGAATGAGTGGCGTGTCATCATTTGTCCCTCGCCCTCACATCGAGTATTCTTGATCTTTGGTATGCGGTGTGTTGTTCGCATCTCACGGATTTCTGCCGAAGGGCAGCCCCAAGGGAATGACGCGCCTCGCGCGGAGATTCCCGCACAAGTGTTAGTTCGGAGCATTCGCTCCCCAAGGAATAGGTACGAGTAGTGGTTTACGCAGTAGTGCGCGCCGGTGGCCGGCAGGAGAAGGTGGAGGTCGGGACGATCGTCACGACGAACCGCATCGCGGGCGATAAGGACGGCAAGGTCTCGTTCCCTGCGGTTCTGCTCGTTGACGGCGAGACGATCACGTCAGACCAGGCCGCTCTGGCCAAGGTCACCGTGACCGGTGAGGTCCTCAACGACCTCCGCGGTCCGAAGATCGTCATCCAGAAGTTCAAGAACAAGACCGGGTACAAGAAGCGTCAGGGCCACCGCCAGGACCTCACCCGCGTCAAGATCACCGGCATCAAGTAGCCAGGCAGGAGAAAAAGACATGGCACACAAGAAAGGTGCGAGTTCCACTCGCAACGGTCGTGATTCCAACGCTCAGCGCCTCGGCGTGAAGCGCTTTGGCGGTCAGGTTGTCTCCGCTGGTGAGATCATCGTTCGCCAGCGTGGCACCCACTTCCACCCCGGCGTGAACGTCGGACGTGGTGGCGATGACACGCTCTTCGCTCTCTCCGCTGGTGCGGTTGAGTTCGGCGCAAAGGGCGGCCGTAAGGTCGTCAACATCGTCGCCGCAGCGGAGTAATTCAGCTGTTTTTCGATGCAGGGGTGGGCACGTGCCCGCCCCTGCATTGTCGTTTGTGGCCCCGCAGTTCAGAATGGACGGGGCCGAAAGAAAGTGAGCTACCGTGGCAACATTCGTCGACCGCGTTGTCCTGCACCTGAGCGCCGGTGACGGTGGTAACGGCTGTGTGTCCGTTCGTCGTGAGAAGTTCAAGCCATTGGCTGGTCCTGACGGCGGTAACGGAGGTGACGGTGGAGACATCGTCCTCGTTGCTGACCCTCAGGTGACCACCCTGCTGGGGTACCACCGTTCGCCACACCGTCGATCAGACAACGGTGGGTTCGGCATGGGTTCGCACCGCGACGGCGCAAAGGGACCGGTTCTTGAGCTGCCCGTACCGGTTGGCACGGTGGTGAATGACGCCGACGGGTCGGTGCTCGCCGACTTGAACGAGCCCGGTATGCGTGTTGTGGTTGCCCCCGGTGGCCAGGGCGGCCTGGGCAACTCGGCACTGTCGTCGTTGAAGCGTGTCGCTCCCGGATTTGCACTGCTGGGTACCCCGGGTTGGACCGGAGACGTTGAGCTTGAGCTGAAGACGGTCGCTGACGTTGCTCTTGTTGGTTACCCGTCCGCGGGTAAGTCCAGCCTGATCGCGGCGCTGTCGGCGGCCAAGCCGAAGATCGCCGACTACCCGTTCACGACCCTGCACCCCAACCTGGGCGTGGTGCAGGCGGGGGACTACCGGTTCACCGTTGCCGATGTTCCTGGACTCATTGAGGGTGCAAGCGAGG
>JBQELM010000169.1:0-5326 GCA_052103915.1 Mycetocola sp.
ATCAGCGTCCGTCCCCATGCGTTCTCAACGAGTGCTTCGATGGCCGCGCCAACCCGGTACAGGCGTGCGTCCTCGTATGCGGGTGCCATGATCTGCAGGCCAAGCGGCAGCGAGTCCTCCGGTGCAAGACCGATCGGAACGCTGATGCCCGGGATGCCGGCCAGGTTGGCCGGGATCGTTGTGATGTCGTTCAGGTACATCGCCAGCGGGTCGTTCACGCGCTCACCCAGCGGGAAGGCTGTGGTCGGCGCTGTGGGGCTCACCAGGACGTCGACCTGGCTGAATGCCGCGGCGAAGTCCTGCTGGATCAGCGTACGAACCTTCTGCGCGCTGCCGTAGTAGGCGTCGTAGTAGCCGGAGCTGAGGGCGTAGGTTCCCAGAATGATGCGACGCTTGACCTCGGGACCAAAACCGGCCTCGCGGGTTGCAGCCATCATCTGCTCGCTTGTTGCCGGCCCCTCAGGGGTAACCCTGAGTCCAAAACGGACCGAGTCGAACTTGGCCAGGTTGCTTGACGCCTCCGCGGGGAGGATCAGGTAGTAGGCGGCAACAGCGTACTCAAAGTGTGGTGCGCTGATTTCAACAACCTCGGCACCGTTGGCCTGAAGCATCTCAACGGTCTCGGTGAACCGCTGACGGACACCGGCCTGGAAGCCCTCGCCGTCAAGCTCGCGGACAACACCAACCTTCAGCCCCTTCAGCACATCACCACGGGCGCCCTCACGCGCCGCCTCGGCCATCGACGGCCAGGAGGTGGTCAGCGAGGTTGAGTCGAAGCGGTCGTGCCCCTGGATAACGTCCTGAAGCAGTCCGGAGTCAAGAACGGTTCGACTCACCGGACCAACCTGGTCAAGCGACGACGCCAGAGCAATCGAGCCGTACCGGCTCACCGCGCCGTAGGTTGGCTTCACACCAACGGTTCCCGTCACGTGGGCTGGCTGACGAATCGACCCACCCGTGTCGGAACCAAGCGCAAGCGGCGCCTCAAACGCGGCAACGGCGGCGGCTGAGCCACCACCGGAACCACCGGGGATCCGGCTCAGGTCCCACGGGTTTCTTGTCGCGCCGAAGGCCGAGTGCTCGGTTGAGGAGCCCATGGCGAACTCATCCATGTTCGTCTTTCCCAGCGGCACCAGGTCCGCGGCACGGGAACGGGCGACAACAGTCGCGTCAAAGGGCGACATGTAGCCCTCAAGGATGCGACTACCCGAGGTGGAAGGCATGTCCGTGGTCACCAGGACGTCCTTGATCGCCAGGGGAACACCGGCCAGAGGGCCAAGGTCCTCGCCCGCGGCACGACGCTCGTCGATGGAGCGCGCAACGTCGATGGCGTGGTCAGACACGTGAAGGAAAGCGTTAACGTCACCGTCAACCGCGCGAATGCGGTCAAGGTGGGCGGTGGTTGCCTCAACAGAGGACACCTCACCAGAGGCCAGCTTGTCGGCCAGCTGGGCGGCACTCAGCCGAATCAGATCACTCACTGTTCTCCTCCGAGGATCGCGGGAACGCGGAACCGTCCGTCGTGGGAGTCGGGCGCGTTCTGCAGCGCCTGCTCCTGGGTCAGCGTCTCGCCAACCACGTCGGGACGGGTGACGTTCTGCAGGGGAATGGGGTGGCTTGTTGCCACAACATCCGGTGTGGCCACCTCCTGCACCTTCGCGATGGACTCAACGATCTGGCCGAGTTCGGTGGTCAGCGAGGCGACCTCGTCATCGTGCAGGTCGATCCGGGACAGGGCCGCCAGATGGCGCACCAGCTCCGGCGTGATGTCAGACATATCACTCCAGTGGGTCGTAAGTGGGATAGCAACCATTCTACGGGCCATCACGGCAGAGGACGGGTGCCAAACCGCCGGTCAGATGACGGCGCACCTAGACTGTCGGCGTGAGTGATTTTCCCAGCACCGACTCCGTCGACCGTCCCTGGCTTGCCAGCTACGCCGATCGGGTCCCACCAACGCTCCCCCCGGTGAGTGGTTCGCTCCTCACCATTGTCTACAACACCGCGCAGGCGCACCCCGACTCCATTGCGCTGGACTTTTTTGGCAGGGAAACCAGCTACAAAGACCTCGTTGAACAGATCGACCGCGCCGCGGCGGGCCTGCTGGCGCTGGGAGTTCAGCCCGGTGATGTTGTGGCTATCGTGCTGCCCAACTGTCCGCAACACATCGTCGCCTTTTACGCGGCGCTGCGTATTGGTGCCGTTGTTGTTGAGCACAACCCGCTCTACACACCGCGCGAGCTTCGGCACCAGTTTGAGGACCACGGCGCAAAGGTCGCCATCGTCTGGAACAACGTGGTCAGCACCATTCAGGCGTTCCCCGACGACGTTGCCGTAGAGCACCTGATCTCGGTTGACCTGATTCCCGCCCTCCCCCGCGGCATGCGTTTTGCTCTTCGCCTGCCCGTCGCAAAAGCCCGCGCGGGTCGTGCGGCCCTCACCACCCCTGTGTCGGGCACGCTCACCTGGGAGAAGCTGTGCGCCTCCGCCGCCCTTCCCACCGACCATCCGCTGCCCTCAAGCGAGGACACGGCTGTTCTGCAGTACACCTCCGGCACAACCGGCGCGCCCAAGGGCGCCATCCTGACCCACCACAACCTTCTGGCCAATGCCGCCCAGTCCCAGGCATGGGTTCCCGACATCACCCGTGGTGAGTGCGTGGTCTACGCGGTCCTTCCCATGTTCCACGCCTACGGACTCACTCTCTGCCTCACCTTTGCCATGAGCATGGGCGCCCGTCTTGTACTCTTCCCCAAGTTTGATCCGGATCTTGTTCTCGCCGCGATCAAGCGTCATCCACCAACGTTCCTCCCCCTTGTGCCGCCCATTGCGGAGCGCCTGCTTGCCGCGGCAACAGAGAAGAAGGTGTCGCTCGCCGGGATCGAAATCGCGATCTCCGGAGCTATGCCGCTGCGCGAATCACTCGTCACGCCGTGGGAGGAAGCAACCGGCGGATTCCTGGTTGAGGGCTACGGGCTGAGCGAGTGTTCACCCGTTTTGATGGCCAACCCTGTCGCCCACAACCGCCGAGCCGGAACCGTTGGTCTCCCCCTACCCGGCACAGACCTGCGTGTTGCTGACCCTGACAATCCCGAGCGCGTTCTTGCCATCGGCGAAGAGGGCGAGCTTCAGGCCCGTGGACCCCAGGTTTTTTCTGGATATATCCGTCGCCCGGACGAGTCAGCGACCGTGTTCACCACCGACGGCTGGTTCAGGACAGGCGATATTGCCATCATCCACGACGGCGGATTTGTCACCATCGTTGATCGAATCAAGGAGCTCATCATCACCGGTGGCTTTAACGTTGCCCCCACCGAGGTCGAGGACGTTCTCCGGCAACACCCGGACGTCGCCGGAGCAGCCGTTGTTGGGCTGCCGAGTACTCACTCGGGCGAAGACGTCGTGGCCGCGGTCGTTCGCACACCGGGAGCCACGGTGTCGGGCGAGGAGCTCAGAGACTTTGCCCGTGAGCGGCTCACCCCCTACAAGGTTCCGCGCCGGGTGTATCTGGTTGATGAGCTGCCGGTGTCCCTCATCGGCAAGGTCCTGCGGCGACGTGTGAAGGAGCAGCTCGCCGAGTCGCTGGGCAACAGCTAACACACCGGGGACACGAACGGTTGGTCTCTCACGGACCCCGGCGGTGTGCGCCGGGCGAGGCGCCAGCCGTTTAGGACTCGTCAGCGCCAGCAGGAGGCGTGCTCGCGAGCCCCGCGGGACCCTGTGTCACCAGAATGGCGAACTGTTCGGCGTTCAAAACGGTAACACCCAGTTGCTCGGCCTTGGCCAACTTGGACCCGGCACCCGGACCGGCAGCAACATAGTCCGTCTTTTTTGACACGCTCGATGCGGCCTTGCCACCGGCAGAAATAATGGCTTCCTGTGCCCCGTCCCTGGTGAATCCCTCCAGAGCACCCGTCGCCACAACGGTCAGACCCTCAAGCACACCTCCGGCACCGGCAGCGCCAGGACCGGCGTGGTTCGGCGTACTGAAGCGCACACCGGCAGCCGTCCAGGCATCAACGATGGCGATATGCCAGTCGTGGCTGAACCACTCCTGCAGAGAGTCGGCGATTGTTCCGCCCACGCCGTCAACCTGAGCCAGCGCGTCACGATCAGCCGCCCGAATGGCGTCAAGGGAGCCAAAATAGTCAGCGAGCGAACGCGCAGCGACCGGCCCAACGTGCCGAATATTCAGCGCAACAAGGAGACGCCACAGGTCCTTGGTTTTTGCTCCGGCAATGTTCTCGAGTAGCTTCACCGCCAACTGTGACGGGTACGCAACAAGGTGGTCCTTCTTGATCTTCTGCCGCCGTCGTTCAGCGGCATCCAGTTCGGCCGCGCCGGGCGGGTACTCACGGACCAGACGCTGGAACGGCATCCGCCGGCGGATCTCACCGTCCTCGTCCTCCTGAGGCAGCCCGGTCTCGGCGTTGGTGACAATAACCTCAATGGGCATGAGTTCGTCAATGGACAGGTCAAACAATCTGGCCTCAGTGACCAACGGTGGCGTCGACGGCACCAGAGGCTGTGTGAGCGCCGCGGCAGAGACCTCGCCAAGGCCCTCAATATCAAGACCGCCCCGGGAGCCCAGGTGCTCGACCCGGCCACGGACCTGCGCTGGGCAACTCCGCGCGTTGGGGCACCGCAGATCAATGTCGCCCTCCTTCATCGCACGAAGCGGAGTGCCGCATTCGGGGCACTCACTCGGCATGACAAAGGCGTACTCGCTTCCGTCACGGAGCTCAACGACAGGCCCAAGGACCTCAGGAATCACATCTCCGGCCTTCCGAAGAATGATGGTGTCCCCAATCAGAACGCCCTTGGCCTCAACGACCTCCTGGTTGTGCAGAGTTGCCTGGCGGACGACGCTGCCCGCGACCCTGACCGGATCCATCTGGGCAAACGGTGTGGCACGTCCTGTCCTCCCGACCCCGATGGCGATCCCCCTGAGCACGGTGGTCACCTGCTCCGGCGGGTACTTGTAGGCAATCGCCCATCGCGGCGCTCTGCTGGTGGCCCCGAGCTCATCGTGGGTGGCCAGATCATCAACCTTGATGACGATGCCGTCAATCTCGTGCTCAACGCTGCCGCGTTCACGACCAAAGTGTGCAATGAACTCAACAACCTCGTCATCGGACGAGAATACCGCCGCATGGGATGACGTCGGCAGCCCCCACCGGTGAAGCAACTCGTACACCTCTGACTGGCTGGACACAGGGGGGTGAGGCCAGGCGCCAATTCCGTGCACGAGCATCTGCAGCGCACCAAGCCGGCGGTGCATCTGCTCAAGCTGGGCCGAGTTCTTGGACTCAGCCTTCTGCCGAAG
>JBQELM010000170.1:0-5308 GCA_052103915.1 Mycetocola sp.
TCCATCCACCTGATCGTGCTGAACGACAAGGAGACGGGCGCACCGTTTGCCATCATGTCGGGAAACCTGGAGAGCGCCTACCGCACCGCGGCCGTGCCCGGCGCCGCAGCCAAAAAGCTCGCCCCCGCCAACGCGCAGTCGCTTGGCATCATCGGGCCAGGTGCCATGAACAAGAGCGCGCTGCACGCCATGACCGCCGCACGTCCCAGCCTCAACACACTCCGCGTCCACGGTCGACGCCGCAGCACCTCCGAAGCCTTTGCCGCCTACGCCAGGGAGCACTACCCCCAGTTCACCACCATCGAGATCTCCGACACCATCGAGGGTGTTGTCCGTGACACCGACATCGTCTCCGACGCCGTCACCGGCCTGGTCGGCTCAGAAAACTACCCGTACATCAACGGTGACTGGATCAAGCCGGGTGCGTTCCTGAGCCTGCCAGCCAACCTGCGCATGGACGAGGAGTACACCCTCTCCGGCAAGGCACGGCTCATCGCCGACGCCAAGAAGATCTACGAGGCCTGGGCAGAGGAATACCCCGCCCCCTCACACGAGACAGCGTTCGGCATGATCGGCCTGTACTGGCAGGACCTCATTGACGCCGGAAAGCTGGACGAATCGCGCGTGGTCAACATCGGCGACGTGTTTGACGGCACCGTTCCCGGCCGTGAGTTTGAGGACCAGCCCGTGCTGTTCAGCGTCGGCGGCATGGGCGTGGAGGACGTCGCCTGGGCCAAGACCGTGTACGAAAACGCCGTAGAGCTGGGGATTGGTACCTCGCTCAACCTCTGGAACACCCCGGACCTGGCTTAGGACCCCGGTGCGACGGGCCCGGCGTCCATCGGCGGCGGGCCCGTTCCCACAACCCAGCCTGATCCACACCTGCGAAAGCGACAACAATGAGCACCACACGCACCATCACACCCACACCAACCGGCACGACGGAATCAGCGCGCTACGTCGTCATCGGCGCCGGCCTGAGCGGAGCCTCCGCGGCCTGGCGACTCGCCCAGTCCGGCGAGGACGTTGCCATCCTTGAACGCGATGTTCCCGCCTCCCACCTGGGGAGCTCGCACGGTTCCGCGCGAATCTTCCGCTACGCCTACAGCGACCTCTTTTACACCAGGCTGGTTGTCCAGGCCGCCGACGGGTGGAAAGAACTCGAAGCCGCCGCGGGAACCCAGCTGATCACTCCGAGCGGCTCCCTTGACTTTGGTGTCGCTCGACGTCCACATGCCCTCGCGGGAATACTCGCTGAAGCGGACGTGGAGCACAGCCTTCTCAGCAGTGCAGAGGCGGAGGAACGCTGGCCGCAGATGCGTTTCGACACCGACGTGCTCTGGCACCCGGGTGCCGGTGTCATCGACGCGGAATCCTCCGTGAACGCCATGGTCTCGCTCGCGGTTGCAGTAGGCGCACGCCTCCACACCGGATGGGATGTGTCACGCGTTGAGCGCGGAACAACCGGCTACATCGTGACCTCAGCGACGGGGCAACGGATACACGCGGAGCAGGTCATCGTGGCCGCCGGCGGGTGGCTGCCCTCCCTCCTTGGCGGACTTGACCTCCCCTCCGACTTCATCGGCCAGGTACCCGAGCTGGAGATCCGCCAGGAGAATGCATTCCACTACCCCTACCGCGACACGGCGGACGCTCACGAGCCGGCGCCGGGAGAGGCCACATCCTGGCCGACCTTCATCTACAAGGGTGAGGACATCCAGACCTACAGCCTCCCCGGCGGTCGTGACGCCGACTTCCGCGGGCAGAAGATCGCCGAATACAACGGGGGAAAGACGATCCCGTCGGCACTCGCCCAGGACGGTGTGATCGATCCAGCCAACAGGGAAAGAGTGACGCGGTTTGTGCGGCAGTTCACGCCGGGCATGACACCGGAGCCGTACGCGGAAACCACCTGCCTGTTCACGAATGTCCCCCGCGACGACATGATTATCGACCGCGCAGACGGCATCACGATTCTGTCGCCGTGCTCGGGCCAGGGCGCCAAGTTTGCCCCGCTGCTCGGCGAATTGGTCTACGACCTGGTCGCAGGGTCTGGCACCCCGCACGAGCGTTTTCGGATGACCGGTCAGACATTCAAGGAGAACGCATGAGCCACATCGCCGACGCAAACGACCTGCTCGTAGAGATCTCGGGCATCGGTGCCGACCCGGCCCGCGGCGGGTACACCCGGCCCGTTTTCTCCGAAGCCGAGCTGCAGCTCCGCGATTGGTTCATCGCCCAGGCCACGGTCCGCGATCTGGCAGTCGAGACCGACGCCAACGGCATCATCTGGGCCTGGTGGGATGTCGATGGCGGAATCCGGGAGGACGCCATTGTCACCGGATCGCACCTGGATTCCGTTCCCGGCGGTGGCAACCTGGACGGCCCGCTCGGTGTGGTGAGCGCTCTGGCGGCACTTGACCAGCTGCGTGCCAACGGTGTGCGGCCGGCGCGGCCTCTGGCGATTGCGGTGTTCCCCGAGGAGGAGGGCTCACGCTTTGGTGTTGCCTGCCTGGGATCACGCCTGCTCTCCGGCGCCATCAGCGCCGAGCGCACCAGGAGCCTTGTTGACGAGGACGGTCTCAGCTACGCCGACGTCTCAACCGCCGCCGGTTTCAGCCCGGACGGGATCGGTGAGGACAACGCCCGCCTGGGAAGCATCGCCGGTTTTGTTGAACTGCATGTTGAGCAGGGACGGGGCCTGGCCGACCTGGACCAGCCGGTCGCCATCGCCGGGGCCATCATCGCTCACGGGCGCTGGCAGGTGCACATTGAGGGCCGGGGTGACCACGCCGGTGCCACCCGCATGGTCGACCGCAACGACCCCGTTGTGGTCGCCGCTGAGACGATCCGCAGCCTGCGTGAGCAGACCCTGCACGTGGAGGATGCCCGCGGCACCGTCGGACGGATCACCGTTGTCCCCGGTGGCACCAACGTGATTGCGTCCTCGGTTGATCTCTGGCTTGACGTCAGGCACCGCTCTGAGGAGTCGGTGGCGGCGATCGTCGCGGCGGTGTCCAGGGCAAGCGCCCTCGCCGCTGAGGCGGAGGGGTGCACGGTGACGGTGACGGAACAGTCGTTCTCGCCCACGGTCGTGTTTGACAGGGACCTGCGCACCGCGCTGGCCTCGGTCCTCCCTGACGCACCAATCCTCGACACAGGGGCCGGGCACGATGCCGGTGTTCTGGCATCCCGGGTTCCCACGGCGATGCTCTTTGTTCGGAACCCGACCGGAGCATCACACACCCCGGCCGAGCACTCCGAGCCCGCCGACATCCGTGCGGGGGTGACGGCGCTCACCCGGGTGCTTGACCACCTGCTCACCCGATAGCTCGGCACGCTGATGTGCTCACCCCACACCGGGTGTGAGCACATCAGCGCCTCACCGTTCCACCATCTGGTCTTCTGACCGTCTGACCGTCTGACCGCTCCGCTGTTCCACCGTTTGACCGTTCCACCGTTTGACCGCTCCATCGCTCCACTCCTCCCCGGTGTGCACCAGGACGGCCCCCGTCCGCACTGCGCACCCACCCAGCGCCCTCCAGCGCACAACCCTCAAGGAAACGACATGGATATCACCTCACAGGCGAACACGGCGTGGATCCTCACGGCGACCGTCGCCGTCACGCTGATGCTTCCCGGCCTTGCGCTGTACTACGGCGGACTGTCCCGGACAAAAAACATCCTCAACACGATCATGATCGTGTTCTCCGGCTTCGCCGTCACCGCCCTGCTCTGGGTGCTCTTCGGCTACGGCCTCACCCTCGGTGACTCGGTTGGCGGAGCAGGAATCATCGGTAACCCCGCCGGCCTGTTTGGCCTGCAATCTCTGCTCGGGGCCGAGACGCCCGAGGGAGCCGTCCCCAGCATTCTCATCGCGGTGTTCCAACTCATCTTTGCCGGGCTCACCGTCGGCATCATCGGCGGTGCCGTTGAGGGCCGGATGAAGTTCTCGTCCTGGCTGATCTTCTCCGGGCTCTGGGCCACCCTGGTCTACTTCCCCGTGGCGCACTGGGTGTTCGCCTTTGACGCGGCCGACGGGTCAACCACGGGCGGCTGGATCGCCAACACCGTTGGAGCGGTTGACTTCGCCGGTGGAACAGCCGTGCACATGAACGCCGGTGTGGCCGCGCTTGTGCTGGCCATCTTCCTCGGCAAGCGCCGTGACTTCCCCGCCGTTGGTCGACCGGGCAACCTGCCGCTCACCATCCTGGGCGGCGGCCTGCTCCTTGTGGGTTGGTACGGCTTCAACGGTGGCTCAGCCGGAGGCATCAACGACAGCGCCGGACTGTCCCTCACCAACACGCTTGTTGCGGCCTGCGCAGGACTCATCGGCTGGATTGTTGTTGAGCGGATCGTACGCTCCTCCGCGACCTCGCTTGGCGCCATCTCCGGTGTCCTCGCCGGACTTGTCGCCATCACACCAGCCGCCAACTCGGTGTCACCCATCGGTGCCGTCATCATCGGCCTGCTCGGCGGTGTGATCGCCTTCGCCGCGCTGGGCCTGAAAGAGCGCTACGGCTACGACGACGCACTCGACGCGGTCGCCATCCACATGTTCCCCGGCATTTTTGGAACGCTCGCGATTGCGTTCATCGCCGATCCGGCATCCCCCGCCGGTGAGACGGGCATCCTCTTTGGCGGAGACTGGGCTCTGCTCGGAGCACAGGCCCTCGCCATTGGCTCGGTCTTTGTGTACACCTTTGTGGTGACCGCGATCATCGCCTGGGTCATGAAGAAGACCGTTGGGCTGCGGGTCAGCGACTCGGTCGAGTCCACCGGTCTTGACACCACCCTGCACGCCGAAACGGCGTACGACTTCGACGACATCCGCTCCTAACCCGCCCGTACAGACAAGGACACATCATGAAGATCATTACGGCCGTCGTTCAGCCCAGCGCCCTTGAACCCGTGAAGGCAGCACTCGCAGAGGTCGGTGTCACCGGCATGACCGTGACAGACGCCAAAGGCCACGGAAGCCAGGTCGGGAAGGTTGAGGTCTACCGCTCGCAGACGGTCACCGTCACCTTCCTGCCCAAGGTCAGAATCGAAACCATCGTGACCGATGAGGAGCTTGACGCTGCCCTGGCCGCGATCCAGGACGGTGCACGAACCGGATCCATCGGTGACGGCAAGATCTGGGTCACCGACGCCGTTCACGTCATCCGCGTGCGGACCGGTGAGACCGGTCCAACCGCGATTCGCTAGGCAGTGGATCACCCTGATGTGATCAGCCCGGATGGGGTCGCACCGGAGCCGTGGGCCAACGGCGGCGGCCTCACCCGGGTACTGCATCACACACCGCAGT
>JBQELM010000171.1:0-5307 GCA_052103915.1 Mycetocola sp.
AGGGTGCGGAAGGTGATGAGCGTTCCGGTGTCCTGGCTGAATCCGGCCAGGGCCGAACCGATGACAAAGATGGCCAGGGCCAGCTGGATGAGCAGCTTGCGGTCAAAGAGGTCGGCGAGCTTTCCCCAGATGGGCGTTGACACCGTTGTGGCCAGAAGCGTTGAGGTGACGACCCAGGTGAAGGCGGTCTGGTTGCCGTTCAGGTCGGAGATGATCTTGGGCAGTGAGGTGGAGACCACCGTTCCGGCCAGGATCGAGACGAACATGCCGAGCAGCAGTCCGCTCAGTGATTGCAGGACCTGTTTATGGGTCATGGCTGGTGGGGTGGACACGGCTGTGCTCATTCGGTTCTCCTTGGGTGGGGCTCGTCCTGAGCTCCTCGTCGCGCCCGGATCTAATTGATAAAAATCAACTATATGTCGATGATTGACTTTTATCAACTACATGCGGGGTGTGGTGTGGTCGCCTGCTCTTTTCTCCGCAACACCCCAGTTGGTAGCGTGAAAGCATGCGCATGAACAGGGCGGAGACACCGGCGGTTGCTCCCCGATGAGCACGGGACAGCGAGCCGTCCTCGCCCTCCTGACGCTGACCTTCGCCACCGGTGTTGTGGATGCGATCAGCTACGTTGCGCTTGACAAGGTGTTCACCGGAAACATGACCGGAAACGTGCTCCTCATCGGGTTTTCCGTTGGTGGTGTTGAAGAAATCCCTCTGGTCAACAACCTTGTTGCACTCGGCGGATTTGTTCTTGGCTCCATCATCGCTGGCCGGGTGGTGCCGAGAGCAAAGGTCGCTGTCCTGCCCCGGCCAGCCCTGTCAGCGCTGATTGGCTGCGCCGTCCTCATCGCGCTTGTAGCGGTGACCTGGGTCATCATCGGAACGGAGAACCCCGCGGTTGAGTTGGTCATGACCGGTACCCTCGCCGTCGCCATGGGTGCCCAGGTGAACGCGGTGAAGCCGCTCGGAAACACCGATATCAGCACCATCGTCGTGACAAACACTCTCGCCAACCTGGCCCGCGACAGCAAGCTCGGCGGTGGTGGTGGGCAGGCGTGGGGGCAGCGCCTGAGTGCGGCACTGTGCCTGGGCTCCGGGGCTGCAACTGGTGTGTTCATCCTTGACTGGTTGGGCGGCGCTGCAGCCGTGACGCTCGCTGCCGTCCTCATCGCCGCCGTTGTTGTTGTTCTCTGGCGTGCACCGCGCGAGGACTGAGCAGCTCACGGACTAAACTCTGTCCTGGCCGTGACAGAAAACGCGGGGGAAGTAGAGCACAGTGACAGGCGATCCCGCACTCGGGCACAGTGGAGCGCAGCGACGTGTGCTGACCGCACGGCACATCCGGTTTATGGCGCTGGGGGCCGCCATCGGTACGGGACTCTTTTACGGCTCGGCGCAGGCCATCCAGGCTGCGGGGCCATCGGTACTCCTGGCCTACGCCATCGGTGGGGCCGCCGTTTTTATTGTGATGAGAGCCCTCGGTGAGATGGCCGTCCGCCACCCCGTCTCCGGCTCGTTCGGGCAGTATGCGGCCAGGTACCTTGGTCCGCTTGCCGGGTTCACCACGGGCTGGACCTACACCTTCGAGATGATTGTTGTTGCCATCGCCGACGTGACGGCCTTCGGGGTGTACATGGGGTTCTGGTTCCCCGACGTTGCGCGCTGGATCTGGATCGTGGCCGCGATTCTGCTGCTTGGTGCGCTCAACCTGATCACCGCTCGCGTGTTTGGCGAGCTGGAGTTCTGGTTTGCACTCATCAAGGTGGTTGCCATCATCGCCATGATCGTTGGCGGCGCACTCATCATCGTGTTTGGGTTTAACACGGCGCACGCCGGGGCCGCGGGACTTGACACCCTCCTGGGTAGCGGCGGCTTTGCCCCCAACGGCCTCCTTGGTTTTATCGCCTGCTTCGCCATCGTGATGTTCGCCTTTGGGGGAGTTGAGGTGATCGGGATCACGGCGGGGGAGTCGGAGGACCCCCGGCGTGTGATTCCCCAGGCCATCAACACTGTTCCCGTCAGAATCCTGCTGTTTTACGTCCTCACCCTCGCGGTCATCATGATGATTGTGCCCTGGGACCAGATCGGTGTCAGCGAGAGCCCGTTTGTCACGATCTTCACCCAGCTGGGTATCCCCGCCGCCGCCCACATTCTGAACGCCGTTGTGATCACGGCAGCGCTCTCCGCCATCAACTCAGACATTTTTGGTGCGGGGCGCATGATGTTTGGTCTGGCCGCACAGGGGCACGCTCCACGCTCGTTTGCTCGGCTGAGCCGCAGCGGTGTCCCGTGGATGACCGTGGCCGTGATGATGGGCGCTCTCTCTGTGGGAGCCGTCGTCAACGCGGTCCTGCCCGACGGGGTGTTTGCCATCGTCGCGTCCATTGCCACCTTCGCCACGGTGTGGACCTGGGTCATGATCCTGCTGACCCACGCCGCCATGCGCAGAGAGCTGCGTCGCACCGGTGCCCCGGCATCCGAGTTCCCGATCCCCGGATGGCCGTGGCTGCCAGCGCTTGCGCTCAGCTTTATCCTCGGTGTGCTCGTGGTGATCGCGGTTCTGCCGTCAACGCGGGTCGCGCTCGTTGTTGGGGTGGTCTGGTTGGTCGGGCTTGTCCTTGCCTACCGCTTCCTCGTCCCTGCCACGGGCAAGACCCGCCCCGTCCTTGAGGACGTGACGGGTCGGCCACTGGTCGCGGCGGGTGAACAGGGCGACGGTCGCCCCGGTGGGGGCAACGGCCAGCCGACGGTGTAGTCAGATCCGTGTGCCCGCGGGGGTGATGTCGGTAACCGTGCCTCCAGCCAAACGTAGACGGCGCTGAGCCCTCGCCGCCACGGCGGAATCGTGCGTCACCATGATCATGGTCAGGCCGCGCTCCTTCCACTGAGACTCAAGCAGGGCCATGATGTCGTCCCTCGTGTGTTCGTCCAGGTTTCCCGTTGGCTCGTCCGCGAGGAGAACCGTTGGCCGAGCAACCAGCGCCCTGGCGATGGCGACGCGCTGCTGCTGTCCACCGGAGAGTTCGGACGGCAGATGGTCGGCACGGTCGGCAAGTCCAACCGATTCCAGTGCCTCACGCGCGCGCGTCTCACGTTCAGCGCGCGGAACACCGTGCGGGACCAGAGCGGTCTGCACGTTCTCGCTCGCCGTCAGCGTGGGAATGAGGTTGAAGTTTTGGAAGACAAAGCCGATGTCCGTCGCACGCAGTCGGGTCAGCTCCTTCTCCTGAGCCTCCGCGATGTTGTGGCCGCCGAGCGAGAGCGAGCCCGACGTCGGCCGGTCGAGTGCGCCAAGGAGCTGGAGCAGGGTTGACTTCCCGCCGCCGGTTGGGCCCTGAATGCTGACAAATTCACCGTCGGGAATGGTCAGTGACACGGAGTTCAGTGCGGTCACCGGCTGCGATCCGCGTCCGCTGTAGGTTTTGGTCAGATCGGTGAGGGTGTACATCGTGATGTCCTTTGATACGTGTGTGGGTTGAGGTGTGGCGGGCGGAACCGGTGGTTCCGCCCGCGAGCCGGCGCGGTCACCGGGCCGCCCGCGTGACCGGCGGCGTTGCCGTCGCTAGGAGACGGAGCTGAGCGCCGCGGCGGGGCGCAGACGGGATGCCCGCCAGCCACCGATTGCCCCGGCGATCAGTCCACCGGCCACGGCAACACCCACGCCGATGAGAACAACGCTCAGCGTGAACGGTGCGCTCAGGGTGATGGCGCTCTCGGCCGTGTTGGCCATACCCGGCCCACCAAATCCGCCGCCCTGTCCGCCCGGGCCACCCATCATGGAATCCGCGCCGGTTCCTGCAGATGTTCCGCCGATGGTCGGTCCAATCGCGTTCACAACCACAATGGCGATGACGCCGATGACAACACCGGCCAGTGCGCCGATCAGCGACTGCACCACGGACTCGCCGGCAACCTGGCCGACAACGCGGCGGTTGGACCAGCCGATTGCCTTCAGGGTTCCGAACTCCCTGGTGCGCCGGGTCACGCCCGACACGGTGAACAGCACGGCAAGAAGGAACGCAGCGGCAAGCACCAGCACGCTCAGCCAGGTACCCAGACTGGTGACGAGTGCGCTCGCCGAGTTCAGCGAGCCAGATACGCTTCCGGCCAGCTCCTCCTGGGTGCTGACGGTGGTGTCCGGCAGCGCGGCGCTGATGTCGTCGCTCACCTGGGTGATAGCGGAGGAGCTGCTGGCCTGAACCGCGATGGAGGAGATCTCACCGTCAAGGCCGGAGATGGACTGCGCCATGTCCAGCGGCAGGTACACGTTTGCCGCCGATTCGTCTGTTCCCGTGGCGCTGACGGTTCCAACGATGGTCGATTCCGTTCCGCCGATGGTGATCGTGTCCCCGACGCTGAGCTCCTCGGTTGTGGCGTAGCTTGCGTCAACGACGGCGTTGGCCTGACCGGCATCGTCTGCGGTGAGCATCCGGCCCTCGGCCAGGGTGACAGCACTGAGCGGGCCGACCGTTGTACTGCTGGGGTCAACACCAAGAACGCTGAACGAGTTGATCTGGAAGCTTGACCCACCGGCACCGTCCAGGCCACCACCCTGCGGGGGTGTTCCGCCACCCTGCCCGCCAGCGCCCATGCCCGCGTCGGACGAGGAGTCGTCTGTTCCAGACTCGCCGCTGCTCGCCTGCGGGATGTCGCCGTCGAAGGTGGTGTTGGTCAGGGCAAGCGTCGCGGTGGCGTCTTCGACGTTGCTGACCGCGAGGACACTCTCGAGCGCGTCAGCACTGAACGTCTGCGTACCCCTGTCGGCGGTGAGGCGTGACTGGCTGAGCGTTGTGGTGCCGTCGGTTGTGGCCCCGTCCTCTGCGCCAAAGTCGAACTGGGCGCCGCCTGGCCCCTGGCGTTCGCCGTCCTCACCGTCCTCGCCGCTACCGTCCGGGGCGGTGGGTGTTGTACTGACGGTGATGTCTGTGCCCACGCCGTAAACGGAGGCGAGCGCGTCGGCCTGCGCCGCGCGCACACCCGCAGTCAGGGAGGTGACGAGCATGACAAGGGCGACGGCCAGGGCCATGCCCGCGGCAATGATGATGGTGTTTTTGCGACGGCCGATGAGCTCGCGGCGGAGATAACTTCCGAACATGGGGATCTTTCTTCCGGGTGCGGCCGGGGTGCCGCTCGGCTGTCACCGTAAAAACGTTGGCTATGCACCCGGCCTCACGACGCTGGCACGGGGCTATGAGATCGGCGTCTCCACCGGTGGGCTGATAAGTGATCCGCAGATTGGTCATAGATTCCTCATAGCTGAAGCGTTGATACTGAACCCGTGAGCGAATCAAACTTCTCCTCGGCCCC
>JBQELM010000172.1:0-5294 GCA_052103915.1 Mycetocola sp.
TCGAGTGACCGCCACCCAGTTTATGGGTGCAGAGCTCGGTGGCGTGGCATTTAGGGAAGGACAACGACCTGCGCGCCGTAGACCAGTCCGGCGCCAAAGCCGATCTGAAGCGCGAGGCCACCGGAAAGTTCCGGGTTCTCCTCGAGTAGACGGTGGGCCGCAAGCGGGATGGATGCGGCTGATGTGTTGCCCGTGTCGGCGATATCGCGGGCGATGACAACGCTCTCCGGCAGCTTGAGCTGCTTGGCGAACTCGTCAACGATCCGCATATTGGCCTGGGGCGGGATGAAGGCGGACAGGTCGTCCGCGGTAATTCCTGCTGCGTCGAGTGTGGCCTTGGCAACCTTGGCCATCTCCCACACGGCCCAGCGGAAGACGGTCTGGCCCTCCTGGCGGATGGTTGGTGCTGCCCCGCCCTCGCGACGCCACTCATCAAAGGTGGACGTCATACCGATGGCGTCCCACTTTGAGCCATCGGAGCCGAGCGATGACACAGAGATTCCGGGGGTGTCGGAGGGGCCAACAACGGCGGCTCCCGCCCCGTCGCCGAGCAGGAATGAGATGGTGCGGTCGGTCGGATCGATGATGTCGGAGAGCTTCTCCGCACCAACAACCAGGACGTACTCGGCCACACCCGCGCGGATGAGTGCATCGGCCTGAGCGATGCCGTAGGTGTATCCGGCGCAGGCGGCAGAGATGTCGTAGGCGGCGGCGGGGTTGGCTCCCACGCGGTCAGCAAGAAGAGCGGCCATGGACGGTGTCTGCACAACGTTGGAGATTGTGGCGACAATGACGGCGCCAATCTTCTCCGGGGCAATCCCTGAGCGGCTGATCGCCTCGGTGGCTGCCGTGGTGGCCAGGTCGACGGCCTCAACATCGGCCGAGGCGCGGACACGGGTGACAACACCGGTGCGCTGGCGGATCCACTCGTCTGACGAGTTGATCGGCTCGATGATGTCGGCGTTGGGGACGGCATGTTCGCCCCGAGCCGCGCCGAGGGCGAGGATCCGGGTGAACTGCGGTCCGGTGGACTGGGTGAGTCGGGGAGTGGTCAACACAATTCCGTTCAGCGAGTGGTCGTCAGCAGTTCGAGGGCTGCATCAAGGTCGTCTGGGGTGCGAACAGCGACGGACGGCACACCCTTCATTCCGCGTTTTGCCAGGCCGGTCAGGGCTCCGGCCGGCGCAAGCTCAATGATCCCCGTCACGCCGGAGTCAAGGAACGACGCCATCGTCTTGTCCCAGCGGACGGGCGAAGCCACCTGGGTGACCAGGAGGTCGGCAAACTCGGTTCCGGAGGCGACAGGAGCTCCGGTGTTGTTGCTCCAGAGCGGAATGCTCGGGTCAGCGGGGGCCAGTGCGGCCCGGGCAGCGCCCAGTTCGTCACGCGCGGGGGCCATGTAGCGGCTGTGGAAGGCACCGGCGACCTGGAGCGGAACAACGCGGACGCCGCGGGGTGCGCGCTCACCAAGAGCCGCAAGTGCATCAAGCGCACCCGCGATGACGATCTGTCCTCCGCCGTTGAAGTTGGCCGGTTCAAGGCCGAGCTCTGCGACCAGGTCAAGCACCACGGACTCGTCGCCGCCGAGGACGGCGCTCATGCCGGTTGGCGTCGCCGCAGACGCGGCTGCCATGGCCTTGGCCCGAGCCGAGACGAAGGCGAGCGCGTTGTCCTCACTGAGAACCCCCGCTCCGGCGGCTGCGGTGATTTCACCAACCGAGTGTCCGGCGATGCCATCAAACGGGGTGCTGTACCGTGCCCGGAGAGCCGAGAGCGTGATCAGACCGGCCGCAACGATCAGCGGCTGGGCGACGGAGGTGTCACGGATCGTGTCCTCGTCTGAGACGGTTCCGTGAGCGGTCAGGTCAAGGCCTGCCGCCTCGGAATAGCGGCCAAGAGCATCGGAGACACCATCCAGCTCAAGCCAGGGGGTAAGGAATCCGGGTTTTTGGGAGCCCTGTCCGGGGCAAACGATCACAATCACTAGACCAGTCTGCCCCGAGTGGACGCCAGAGCCGTGAACATTTTCTCCAACTCTTTGTGTGAGCTTTGTTCCGCGCCTACAAGATTTGCGCACTTTGACGGCGAAAGTCCGCCTCGGCTGCATTTAACAACGCAGCGCGGAGTGCTTCACCACGGGGGATGGCACTCCGCGCTACGGCGGTTATTCTCGGGTGCTACCGGCGGGGTGCCGCCTGAGGAGCAGAGCGAGGGCGCTCATGGTCGGCTATGGAACCGAGGATCAGCGCTGACTGCAAAATCAGTGCCTCGCGCGCGCCCGTTGCATCCCATCCGATCACATCCGAGACGCGTTTCAGGCGGTAGCGCACCGTGTTGGGGTGCACAAACAGTTCACGAGCCGTCGCCTCAAGTGAGCGACCGTTGTCCAGGTAGGACCAGAGCGTGAGAACAAGCTCAGGTGAGTGCGCCTGGAGTGGCCGGTAGATCCTCTCAACCAGTGCGGTCCGCGCCTGAGCGTCACCAACGAGGGCACGTTCAGGAAGCAGATCGTCGGAGTGAACAGGGCGGGGTGCGTTCCGCCAGGCGTGGGCGACAGCAAAACCGGCCAGGGCGGCCCGTGCGCTGCTTGAGGCTTCAACCAGGCTGGGAACCGTGTGTCCAAGGACGAGGTAACCGGTTCCGAAACCGCGTTCAAGCTCCGTCGCAATATCAAAGAAGCTCACACCGTCCTCCTGGGGTGCGGTGTCGTCGTCCTCCGATCCGGTCCGTTCCTCCGGCTGCTCGGCCCGACCGATGACAAGGACAAGGCGCTTGCCCTGAACACCGATGAGAACGTCGGCCTTCAGATGGCGTGCTGACCGGCGAAGCTGGTCAACGTCAAGCTGGGGTGGAGTGGTTCCAACCAGAACGGCAACCTCGCCGTGACCGTGCCAGCCAAGGGCGGCGATCCGACTGGGCAGTTCGTCATCGGTCTCACCCGAGAGGATCGAGTCAACAACAAGCGCCTCAAGCCGAGCGTCCCAGAGGCCACGTGCCTCCGCCGCCCTGGCGTACACGTCAGCGGCGGAGAACGCGATCTCCCTGGAGTACAGCAGAACAGCTTCACGCAGTTCCTCGCTGACACCGGACACCCTCTCTTCAAACACCTCAACCGTCACACGGATCAGCTGGAGGGTTTGCTGCAGGCTCACACTGCGAAGCAGCTCCCGTGGAGCCGCGCCAAACACGTCTGCGGCGATCCACGGTGTGGCCTTCGGGTCGTCGTACCACGCAATGAACGAGGTAATTCCGGCCTGGGCCACCAGGCCGACGGCACTGCGCCGGCCCGGTGGCATATCGGAGTACCACGGAAGCTGGGTTTCCAGACGCTTCACGGTGAGTGTTGCCAACTCACCCGAGATGCGCCGGAGCCAGTCCAGGGTCTCCGCTTTGTTGCGTGACACGAGCCCTTAGCTCTCGCCCCCGGCGTTGCCGGTTGTTCCTGCGGTGACATCGTGCAGCTGGTAGTGCTCGATTGCTTCCTGCGGAACACCAGCGTCCAGCTCGCCGCGGGCGACAAGCTGCTCGAGGATCCGCACGACGATGGACGGGCCATCAATCTTGAAGAAGCGGCGAGCGGCTGCGCGGGTGTCGGAGAAGCCGAAGCTGTCGGCACCAAGGGTCGCGAAGTCGCCGGGCACAAACTGGCGAATCTGGTCGGGAACCGCGTGCATGAAGTCGGAGACTCCCAGAACGGGGCCCGCAGCATCGGCCAGCTTGTTGGTGACGTAGGCGGTCTGCGGCTGAGCCTCCGGGTGCAGGAAGTTGTGCTCCTCTGCGGCCAGGCCGTCGCGGCGCAGCTCCGTCCAGCTGGTGACGCTCCAGACATCGGCCGAGACGCCCCAGTCCTCGCGGAGCAGGGTCTGAGCCTCAAGCGCCCACGGCACCGAGACACCCGACGCCAGGATCTGGGCCTTGGGGCCCTCAGCGTCAGAGGTCGAGATGCGGTGGATACCGCGGATGATGCCGTCAACGTCGGCATTCTCCGGCTCAGCCGGGTGAACAATCGGCTCGTTGTACACCGTGAGGTAGTACATGACGTTCGGGTCCTCGTGCTCGCCGCCGTACATGCGCTCAATACCGGAGCGAATGATGTGGCCAATCTCGTACCCGTAGGCGGGGTCGTAGGACACCACGGCCGGGTTTGTCGAGGCCAGCAGAAGCGAGTGCCCATCAGCGTGCTGCAGGCCCTCACCGGTCAGCGTGGTGCGACCAGCCGTTGCGCCGAGCAGGAATCCGCGAGCCATCTGGTCGCCCGCAGCCCAGAGGGCGTCGGCCGTGCGCTGGAACCCGAACATCGAGTAGAACACGTACACCGGGATGAGCGGTTCACCGTGGGTGGAGTAGCTTGTGCCCAGGTTGGTGAATGCCGCGGCGGCACCGGCCTCGTTGATTCCAACGTGGACGATGTGGCCCTGAGGGCTCTCCTTGTACGCCAGCAGCAGCTCGCGGTCAACGGAGAGGTAGTTCTGACCGGACGGGTTGTAGATCTTGGCGCTCGGGAAGAACGCGTCGATACCAAAGGTCCGTGCCTCGTCGGGGATCACCGGAACGATCCGGTCACCGAAGTCCTTCGCCCGCATCAGGTCCTTCAGTAGCCGGACAAACGCCATCGTTGTGGCGATCTCCTGCGTGCCGGAGCCCTTCTTGGCGATGGCGTAGGTCTTCTCATCGGGCAGGCTCAGCTGCGTGTACTTGCTGCGACGCTCCGGAACGTACCCACCGAGGGCACGACGGCGCTCGTGCAGGTACTGGATAGCCTCGTCAGACTCGGCCGGCTTGAAGTACGGCGGCTGGTAGGGGTTCTCCTCCAGCTGCGCGTCCGTGATGGGGACGTGCATCTGGTCGCGGAACGCCTTGAGGTCCTCCAGCGTCATCTTCTTCATCTGGTGGGTGGCGTTGCGACCCTCGAAGTGCGGTCCAAGACCGTAGCCCTTGATGGTGTGCGCCAGGATGACCGTCGGCTGGCCCTTGTGCTCGCTTGCCGCCTTGAACGCTGCGTACACCTTGCGGTAGTCGTGGCCACCGCGCTTGAGGTTCCAGATCTGCTCGTCCGAGTAGCCCTCAACCAGCTTGAGCGCGCGGGGGTCGCGGCCAAAGAAGTTCTCGCGGACAAACGCGCCGTTTTCGGCCTTGTAGGTCTGGAAGTCACCATCGGCCGTGGTGTTCATCAGGTTGAGCAGTGCGCCCTCGGTGTCGCGGGCGAGCAGGTCATCCCACTCACGACCCCAGACGACCTTGATGACGTTCCAGCCGGCGCCACGGAAGTAGCTCTCCAGCTCCTGGATGATCTT
>JBQELM010000173.1:0-2536 GCA_052103915.1 Mycetocola sp.
GCCTACACGTCCATCGACGTGGTCAGGGCCGATGCGAGTGATCTGGTTGTTGTGGAGCATGAGCTCCGTCAGATCGTGAACGTGAAGGGCGATTAGCGCAACGATGGCGGGCGGTCTCTCGCCCGCCATCGTTTGTCGCGCTCTGTGACCGGTGCACGGGACAGCCCCGTATCGGGTGCGGATTTGTGGTGTTGTGCGCGCTGACCATCAGCCGTTCGTTCTTGCTGCTGACGAAAAACCATTATTCGACCCCCGTGTGGGGCGCAATTCTGTTTTCTGAGATCCGTCGCCATGACGTTATCGATAAAGTTTTTTGGTCCGGTTTGAATTTCTCAATCGGTAGCGTTTGAAAGGCACCCCCATGTCAGAAAATCCGCGTCGTTTGCGCGCATTAACGAGTTCGCTGACAACGGCGGTGCTTGCACTCAGCCTGCTGGGCACCGCCGTCCCTCAGGCCACGGCAGCCCCTCTGCGCCCGGCGAGCGATCAGGCATCGTCGCCGTCGGTGGATTCCGCCACCACGTCCACCGCCCCCACGCCGGATGAGTCGGCTGTCCCGGCGCCCGCGGAGCGCAGTGCGCCTGTTGATGCCCCTGAACCTGTTGATGCCCCTGAGCCTGTTGATGCCCCTGAGCCTGTTGATGCCCCTGAGCCAACAGAGAAGAACACTGATTCCGCCGAGCCCGGGCCCTCGACGGGAGACACAGACAGCACGTCGTCCGACCCGAGTCGGCTGCCGACGGACGCGGGAGAATCCGCGCAGCCACAGCTCACCGAGGACGACCTGCTCCCCCTCGATGTTGCAACACCGCGCGTGTACGGTGACGCCATCACCGGACGCGCGCTGGGAGTTGACCCGGGCTGGTGGACGCTGGGTACCACCCTGTCATTCCAGTGGCTGGCCGACGGAAAGGTCATCACCGGCGCGACGGACCCGGAGATCATCCTGGGCGAAAAGCAGAAGGGCACACGGGTGAGTGTGCGTGTCACCGGAACGCTTCAGGGCTACCGGACCGAGTCGGTGACGTCAGCGGCCAGCGCGGTTGTGGTTCTTGACCGACTGATCAGCGCGGTTCCCACCATCACCGGCACAGCGACCAGCGGGTCGCGGCTGACCGCACACCCCGGCCTGTGGACACGTGGCACAAAAATGACGTACCAGTGGCTGGCCAACGGAAAAGCCATCACCGGTGCACGCTCGTCCACGTTTAAGATCACCAACGCTCAGCGTGGGGCGAAAATCACCGTCGCGGTGACCGGCACACAGACCAACTTTGCGCCACAGACGCGCACATCGGCCGCCACTCTGGCTGTCCCCACAACATCCAAGCCAACCATCAGCGGTTCGGCGATTGTGGGCAAAACCCTCACCGCGCAGCGCGGCACCTGGACCTCTGGCACGTCGTTCAGCTACCGATGGCTGGCCAACGGTAAAGCCATCTCCGGCGCAACCGGCGCCAGCTACAAACCAACGACGAGCACGGTCGGCGCAGCAATCACCGTCCAGGTCACGGGAACCAAGTCCGGCTTCACCACGGTGAGCACAACGTCAACAGCCACCACGCGTGTCGCAAAAACGGCAACCCCAACCGTCAGCGGAACCCTGCGCAGCGGCGCCACCCTGACGGCGAAGGCGGGGTCGTGGACCTCGGGCACAGGCTTCAGCTACCAGTGGAAGGCCAACGGAAAGAAGATCTCCGGCGCGACCAAAAAGACACTCAAACTGGGTGACAAGCAGCACGGGGCAAAAATCACCGTCACCGTCACGGGCAAAAAGTCCGGCCACACCACAGCCACTCTGACCTCTGCTTCAACCGCACGCGTCGCCAAAACAGCCGCGCCAAAAATCTCCGGCACGGCCATCGCCGGGACAAAGCTGACGGCGCGCGCCGGGTCCTGGACCTCCGGCACCCGCTTCAGCTACAGCTGGCGGGCCGACGGCAAAGCAATCGCCGGTGCCACAAAGTCGACCTTCACCGTTCCGGGAAAGCTCCGTGGCAAAAAGATCACCGTTGCTGTGACAGGAACCAAGTCGGGGTACGGAAAGGTCTCGCGGACCTCCGCCGCCACGAAGCGCGTGCAGACCGCGCCCACACCGAAGGTCACTGGCTCAGCCTCGGTCGGTAGCCGCGTGTCGGCCTCACCCGGTTCGTGGGCGTCGGGAACGTCGTTCAAGTACCAGTGGTTGGCCAATGGTCAGGCCATTCGTGGCGCCACGTCCAAGAGTTACTCCGTCTCGTCCGGAGTGGTCGGCAAGCGTCTGAGTGTTCGCGTGACGGGAACCAAATCCGGCTTTGCCTCGGCAACCCGAACCTCGGCGCAGACCGGGACGGTTGGCTACCCGTCGCGGTACACGCCGTCGGCCTCAAGCAACTGGAACTGCCCCAGCTGGGCACCGATCAAGGGCAACCACAGCTCGTCCGGTGAGTGGATTTACCACGTGCCAGGGGGCGCCTACTACAACCGCACCAACCCTGAGGAGTGCTTCTCGACAGCCGCGGCTGCCCGCGCTGCCGGGTACCGCGTCTCTCTGCGC
>JBQELM010000173.1:2546-5293 GCA_052103915.1 Mycetocola sp.
CACAGATGTGCCGGTCTCCCCTCACAGTGAGGGGAGACCGGCACATCTGTTGTGTGTCAGGGCTGCGGCGTTGGTCCGACGTTGGGCCCCACACCCTGCCCCGGCACGACCGGTGCCGCGACGGCCGGTCGGCGCTGTTCGTCACGAAGCGCCTGCCGGTGCTGCGCAAGCGCCGCACCAACCGCGAGCCTGATCGTCCAGTACAACGCAAAACAGAGCGCGGCCAAACCAATGGCAAAGAACATAAATGAGAGCAAATACCCGACAGTAGCCATACAAGAACCCTAGACTGATCCGCCTCTCAGCTTTTGTTTTGTCCCGGTCTGCATTCCCTCCCCCGACCGTGTATGCACCGGACGCCGTGCGTTATGTCATGGAGGTTTTATGCTCGATTCTGTTTCGACGGTTCGGCTCTGCATTGCCGGAGTGGCCATCTTTGTCGCTGCTCAGCTCGTACTGTTTCTTGGTCAGGGTCTGAGCGGAATAGCACTGGCCGCGCTTAGCGCCACCATCTCGATCGTGCTGAGCCACAGACAGCGGAAACAGTCCCCCGCCTCGGCGGACACGCTCCCGGATGACGAACAGCGTCACCGGTTCTGGAGCCTTGTCGACGATGCACTCCCGTCAGTTCTTGCCCTGGCCGGAAGCGCTGTTCTGATGCTGACGGGCAACAACAATCTGCTCAGCGTCGCGCTCGTTGCGATTCTGATCAGTACCCTGCACAAGGGCTGGCTGCTGACCAGCCGGTCCAGGTCAGGTACAGCCCAGGAAAGACAGAATCAGCGCCGCTAACCTGGCACGATGCCACGGCTCCCCACCGGCCTCACTGATCAGGACAGCACGATGACCCACCTCACCAGCACTGCCTTCCGTTTGTCCCCCTGCGCAGCGCGTCAGCACAAGCCGCGTCGGATGCGGGCGGCGGTCCTTGGCTCGGCTGCGCTCGTTCTGCTCGCAACAAGCGGATGCACGGGAATAGCAACCACCAGTCCTGAGATATCCCCCGCACCGGGCGCCGCAGCAGAAACGAGCAGTGCCGCGCCGGACTCAGCTGTCGTCCTCGGGGCTCTTCACCGCGATGAGCTGCTCGGCAGAGTAGCAACAGAGCAGAGCTGCCCCTCGGGAAGCCTCACCCTGACAGATGCACCCGAGGGTGAGGTCATTCGCGTGACGGGTTCCTGCGACATCACCGTGACACGTCGCGGAACCGTTCTTGTCGCCGATGACATCGGTACCCTCACCGTCACCGCGCACGACGTCCTGATCTCTGCCGTGTCCCTGAACACAGCACACATCAGCGGCGACGGTGTCACTCTTGGCTGGGAGTCAGACGGTCAACCGAGCATCACAGACACCGGCGAGGGCAATGTCCTCGGCCGCATCAGCGCCTAGCTCACGTCACCCCACGGCCTGCTCCCCGCCACCCTGCGACTCTCATCTGCCCGGTCCGTCGCGAACGCCCAACGGCCTCACACGCACGATAGAGTTAATCCGCTGCGACGCAGGTGGCACCACGGCATACTCATGTCACGGACCACTCGAGCGCCTCAGGCCAGCGGCTCCCGCTGACCTCGTGCGTCGGCCTGAGACAGGATGTCGCGCAGCCTCCACCACCTGACAACCACCTCGCCGCTGCCCCAACTGATGCGCACACTGACCGCATCGGGCCATCCCCGAGGGTTGCCACCGTTGCTGAAGGGCCACCCTTTTTGTCCACCCCTGCCATTCCTCGCACGCAGACGGCGCGTTCCCCACGCCTCGCGGCCGCGGTCCTGCTCTCCGCCGCGGCTCTTGCACTCCTCAACTCAACCATCGCCAACGTGGCCCTGCCCAGCATGCAGATCGCACTTGGCCTGTCCCCCGCCGCCGTCTCACTGACCCTCGCCGGCTGGGCACTCGCCTTTGCTCTTGCACTGATCCCGGCAGGGAAACTCGGTGATCGTTGGGGGCACAAGCGGGTCTTCCTGACCGGTATTGCCATCTTCACTGTCTCCAGCACCCTGATTGCGCTTGTCCAGGACGATGTCCAGCTCATTGGGCTCCGGCTCATCCAGGGGCTGTCCGGTGGCCTGTTCTATCCGGCTATCGCCGCCAGCCTCTCTATGCTGTTTAGCGGGCAGGCACGCGGCCGTGCGTTCGGCGCCCTGGGAGGCACCCTCGCAGCCGCGGCTGCCGTCGGGCCGCTGCTCGGTGGGCTGGTGATTGAGCTCGCCGGAGCAGACCTGGGCTGGCGCCTCGTGTTCCTGTTGAATCTGCCGCTTGGCCTACTGATCCTTGTTGGTGGCGTTGTCCTTCTGCCCCGACGAGCAGGCTCGGGGGCGACCGGACGGGTCGACAGCCTGGGCTTTGCCCTGCTTGCGCTTGGCCTGATCGGTGTCCTGAGCGCGCTCATCCTCGGCGAGCAGGACGGATGGCCCGGGTGGGTCTGGGTCGTTCTTGCCCTGGGCATCGCGGTCCTTGTGCTGTTTGCGCTCTGGGAGCGTCGGGCGCAGGAGCGCGGTAGTGACACCGTTATCGCGCCCGCGCTGTTCCAGAATCGTGATTTTGCCCTGTCGGCTGTGATCAGCTTTTCGCAGTTCGCTGGCTTCATCAGCATCTTTTACCTGCTTGCGCTGCTGTGGCAGTCCGGTCTTGGCCGGTCCGCGCTGGACATGGGCCTGCTGACGCTGCCGGAGGCTCTGGCCGCCGTTGTGGGTGCGGCACTTGTCCAGCCTCTCGTGACCCGTTGGGGTTCACGCGTGGCCGTT
>JBQELM010000174.1:0-287 GCA_052103915.1 Mycetocola sp.
CGGCAATCGCCTGGTTCAGCGCGACCAGGACGCTCTCCGCTCCGGCCTGCACAGCGCTGGCGCGGTAGAACTCGCTCAGCTCCGTCGCCCGCAGTAGCGCGGTGGTGAAGGTCGCCACAACCGTGCGCTCCGCGAGGGTGACACCGCTGGCGTCAACCGGCTCAAAAAGTGCCTCGTAGCTGCGCTGCGCGTTCTCCCTGGCCTGGGGCCTGACGGCCCTCACCGCGTCAAGGCGGTCGCCGGGGGCAATCGCGAGAATCTCATCGATGACATCAATGTCTGACATG
>JBQELM010000174.1:297-5281 GCA_052103915.1 Mycetocola sp.
CGGACAGTGTTGAACCCCAGCCGAGCCGCGGGGCGACCTCGGTTGCCAGCAGCTCCGTTGACCGGAGAATCAGTTCGTGGGGTGGGTCAATGGAGTGGACCTGGAACGAGACCTGAGTGGCACGGGCCAGCGCGGTGTCAGCCGATAGCGACTCAACGACGTCGTCAACGCCGCCAACGTGAACGTCAAGGCGCCGCAGCAGTTCGTCGTCACTCAGCTCAGAACCGTCGGAGCCGAGCATGGCCTTCACGATCGGCTGGCGACGGTACGCCTCAACAGCGAGTCGTCTGGCCTCCGCCGGGTCGTCACCGATGAACAGGCTGCGGGCCACACTGACGCGCAGGGCCACACCCTCGGGCAGCTCGGCCAGGTAGGCGTCGATGATCGGGTTCTGCAGGTCCCAGAGCTGAGCCGTCGGCTGCTCTGCCGGACGCGGCTGGGTCCGGGACAGCTGAAGGCCACGCCCCTCCCGACCGGCACGGACAGCAAGCGGTGCGCTGAAGGTGGCAAACCAGATTCGGTCAGCCAGCGTTCCCCCTGCGGGATAGAGCCGGTTGTCTCCGCCAACGCTGTCGCCACTGAGGGCGGCGTCAAACACGGCAAGTTTGGCGTCAAAAAGCTCGCGTCGCTCCGCAAAGCTGGCCCCAAACGACTCAAAGGAGCTGGGTGTTCCCCCTGTGCCGAGGCCAAGCTCCAGCCGGCCGCCACTGATCAGGTCGGCCACGACGGCGTCCTCGGCCGCCCGAACCGGCTCCTCCATTCCCAGCGTGATGATGCCGGTTCCGAGACGAATCCGCGAGGTCTGTGCGGCCACCGCTGCAAGAAAGACCAGCGGAGAGGGCAGACCGCCCTCCGCCTCGTGGAAGTGATGCTGAGCAACCCAGGCGCTGTCAAAACCGAGTCGCTCGGCGTGCTGGATCTGCTCCGTCGCCAGGCGGTACCGCTCGGCCGCGGGAACGTCGTCAAGCAGTCGGGTAAAAAAAGCGAGCTCTGGGCGAGTCACGTGGTTGTCCTCCTTGGAGACACGGGAGTGTTCGGTGGCGCTCATGCGGTGGGAGCCGTCCAGCCGGGAATGGCTGCAAGCAGTGTTCGGGTGTAGTCGTGCTGTGGTGAGGTAAACACCGATGAGGTGTCTCCCTGTTCCACAACACGCCCCTGCCGCATGACAGAGATGGTGTGCGATATACGCCGCACAACGGCAAGGTCGTGCGAGATGAACAGGTAGCTGACCCCACGCTCGTCCTGCAAGCGCTCAAGCAGCTCAAGGATCTGTGCCTGAACGGTCACATCAAGAGCTGAGACGGCCTCGTCAAGGACCACAAGCTCCGGGTCAAGCACGAGCGCTCTGGCGATGGCCACTCGCTGGCGTTGCCCACCGGACAGCTCGCGGGGCCGACGGCCAAGAACACTGGACGGCAGCGCCACCTGGTCAATCAACTCGGCGGCTTTCGCGCGGCGTTCGGTCGAGGAACCACGCCGGAAGTTGCGGAGCGGCTCCTCCACAATTTGCGCAACACTCTGGCGCGGATCAAGGGAGGCGAACGGGTTCTGGTACACCATCTGAACACGCTGGCGCAGTGCCCGAAGCTCGGCGCCGGTTGTGCCGCTGATGGTGCGGTCACCCAGCTCGACGGTGCCCGCATCTGGCTGGGTGAACCCCAGCACGATGCGGGCCGTTGTGGTCTTCCCCGAGCCAGACTCCCCCACAATCGCGTGGGTTGTTCCCGGCGCGATCGTCAGCGACACGTCATCCACAGCCCTGAAGGTCTGACTGCGTGAGATCGGGAACTCCTTCACCAGCCCAGAAATCTGCAGAACAGGCCGGGCGGCCCTGGCCTCTGCGGATACCTGCCTGGCCTCCTGGGTGTTCAGCGACGGCGCGTCCGAGAGCAGCCGGCGTGTGTAGTCGTCGGCAGGGTTCGCCAGGATCGCCGCGGTTGAACCCGACTCCCTGACCTCACCGTCTTTGAGGACCAGCAGCCGGTCTGACCGGTCGCCGGCCACGGCAAGGTCGTGGGTGACCATCAGGACGCTTGTGCCGTTCTCGCGGCGAAGCTCATCAATCAGGTCAAGGATGGTGCGCTGAACGGTGACGTCAAGAGCACTGGTCGCCTCGTCCGCGATGAGGAGTTCCGGTTCAAGTGCGATGGCGCTTGCAATGAGCACACGCTGGCGCATACCGCCGGAGAGCTCGTTGGGGTACTGCCGGGCACGGCGCTCCGGCTCAGGGATTCCGACCCGCTCAAGCAGCTCAATAACGCGGGCGGTGCGGGCGCTCTTGTCCTTCCACCGGTGAATCTGGAGAGCCTCGGCCACGCTGTCGCCAATGCGCTTCAGCGGGTTGAGTGAGGTACCAGGGTCCTGGGGAATCCAGCCGATCCGTGTGCCACGAATCGCCTGCATTCTCTTGTCAGACCAACCGGTGATATCGGTGTCGCCCAGGGCAACACGACCCCCGGTGACCCGGCCGTTGGCCGCAAGGAGACCGGAGATGGCCTGAGCCGTTGTGGTCTTGCCCGACCCCGATTCACCCACAACAGCGAGCACCTCACCCGCGCCCAGCTCAAGGGAGACGCCCCGGAGGACATCAAGCCGCGACCCGGCGACGGTGTACGCAACGGACAGGTCTGAGACGGACAGGACGGTGTCTGCGCCGGTCATCTGTTGTCCTTTCCACTGAGCGAGTTGGAGATTCGGTTGGCGCTGATGACAACGGCAACAACCACAAGGCCGGGCAGGGTCGTCAGCCACCAGGAGGTGGCAACGTAGTTGCGACCCTCGGCGATCATGAGTCCCCACTCCGGGGTGGGCGGCGGGGCCCCATAGCCGAGGAAGCCCAGTGTGGAGATCAGCAGAATCGCTGTTCCAAACTGCAGCGCGGCCAGGGCAATGACGGCGGTCAGGGAGTTGGGCAGGACGTGTCGGGCCAGAACACTGACCCAGTGGCCTCCACTGGCGAAGGCAGCCTCAACGTAATCGGTGCGGCGCACCCTGAGCACCTCGGACCTGGCCAACCGGGCAAACGCGGCAACGCTTGTGATGCCAACCGCGACCGCCGCCTGGGCGGTACCAAAGCCGAGAATGATGATGATCGACAGCATCAGCAGCAGCTGAGGGATGGCGAGGAGCACATCAACAACCCGCATGATTGCCTCGGAGGCGATGCCATCAAGAGATCCGGCAAGCACACCAAGAATCGTGCCGACAACAAGTCCAACACTCACGGCGATGAGGGCACCGGACAGCGAGTGGATAGCACCGTGAACAACACGGGAGAACATGTCCCGTCCGGTGGCATCCGTCCCGAACCAGTGAGCCGCGCCCGGCGCCTGGAGCGCCTGAGAGGCGTCACCGGCAATCGGGTCGGCCGGCGCGAACAAGCCGGGTGCGATCGCCCAGGCGATCACGATCGCGATCACAATCCAGGACAGCACAACGGTCGGGCTGACCGAACGGAAACGCTCGGACAGGGAACGGCGCTGCGGTGCAAAGGGAGCGGTCGGTGTTCCTGAGGTCACGGGAGCGCTCATGCGTTCACCGCCTTCCGGCTCCGCACGGCGGAACGCAATCGGGGGTCAAGGACCGGGTACAGCAGGTCAACGATCAGGTTGATCAGCACAAACACCGCGGCGGAGAGCAGAACAACGGCCTGAAGCACAGGGGTGTCCTGCTGGCTGACCGCCTGCTCGGTGATCCGACCGATCCCGGCGCGGCCAAACACCGTCTCCGTCACAACAGCGCCACCAATCAGTTCGCCAAAGAGCAGACCAGCCATGGTGAGGGTCGGAAGCAGGGCGTTGCGGAGCACGTTTTTGCCCAGCACCCAGCCAGCGCTCGCACCCTTTGCACGCACAACAGCCACAAAGGGCTGCGCTCCGACCTCATCAAAGCTGCGAAGCAGGATCTGAGCCAGCGGCGCGCTGATCGGAACGGCGAGTGTCAGCACGGGAAGAATGAGCCCCTCCACGGGACCGGGGTTGATCACGGCAACCCAGCCCAGCTGGAAGGAGAACAGCTGGATCAGCATGATGCCGAGCCAGAACACCGGCACGGACACAAACAGCGACGGCAGGGCACGCAGCGCGGTTGCCAGCCAGGCAAAACGGCTCAGTGTTGCCGTCACGGCCAGGACGACAGCAAGAACAATCGCCACGATGAAACCGGTGATCGCCAGCTGGAGGGTGTTCGGCAGCGCGGCGGCGATCAGCTGAGACACCGGGGTGCCGCTGACAACCGAGTAGCCAAAGTCACCGGCGATGAAACCGCCAAGCGTGTGCAGGAACTGCGTCCACAGCGGAACGTCCGCACCGTAGCTCTCACGGATCCGGGCGATCTGCTCGGGCGACAGGCCAAGTTCCGGGTTCTGGAACTTGATCATGATGGCGTCGCCTGGCATGGCCTGCAGCAGAATAAAAGCTGCGGTGAACGCGATTAGAAGAACAAGAACGGCCTGCGCAATGCGGCCGAGGACATATCTCACGGGTCAGGTGCCTCTCTCAGACAGCACCGTTGGCTCACGCGATGACGCGTGAGCCAACGGGGATGTTACTGCTGAATCCAGGTCTGGGCGAAGCTGGGCCGGGCGACCGACTCAAAGCCAAGGCCGTGAACACCGTTCCGTGCTCCGTAGACCTGGGGCTCCTCAAAGAGCGGAATCACGTACGCCTGCTCAACCAGGTAGCTCTGCACAGCCTGCGACGCGGCAATCCGCTTCTCAGCGTCCGGCTCACTGGCCACAGCTGCAAGCAGTTCTTCGAGCTTCGTGTCACCGATGCTGTCATCCGAGGAGTCCCAGTTCAGCAGGGTGTTGCGGTTGCTTGAGTAGTACTGGCTCTTGATCACGTCAAGGTCGGCACGACCAACCATGGAGTGGTAAACCTGAACCTGGTCCGCATCAAGAATGGCTTCGGCGTAGGTTCCGGCGTCGGCCTTGAGGATCTGGAAGTCAACACCAATCTTCTTCAGCTGCTGGCTGATCAGAGTC
>JBQELM010000175.1:0-5231 GCA_052103915.1 Mycetocola sp.
GGAGGCGGGCCACGCACTGATGGGTCTCCTGCGCTGCGCCGCACGTACGGTGTGATGGTGGCCGCCCGACCGTACCCGGGGAGCGGGGGTGTCGTTTGGCTGATCGTTGTGTGAGGCTCTCGGGAACACGCGATCAATCGCAGGCACGACCCCCTTTCCACCCCGCCAGACAGGAGCCGCCACCACAATGCCAACGAACCACGACGGGCAGGCTCGACGGCCCCTGTCGGAGCCGTGCACCTGCTCGCGCCCGCCGCGTGAGCTCATCATCTTTGACTGCGATGGAGTGCTTGTGGACAGTGAGGTCATCGCCGTTGAGATCGACCGGGTCATTCTGAGTGAACACGGGTGGGAACTGTCGACCCACGACATCATTAACAGGTTCCTTGGTCGCTCATTCAGCCACGTCCAGACGGCGCTGGAGGACTACCTTGGCCACGCTCTTCCCGCGGACTGGGAAGAGCGTCACGCTCATCGCTACCGTGACGCCTTTGATCACGGGCTCACGCCGGTTGCGGGCGTTGAGGATGCCCTCGACCGCATCACGCTTCCCACCTGTATCGCCTCAAGCGGGACACACGACAAACTCGCTCAGACGCTGTCGCTGACCGGTCTGGCCGCGCGCTTTGCCGGTCGTGTGTACAGCGCAACCGAGGTGGCCGCGGGCAAGCCGGCACCTGACCTCTTCCTGTACGCCGCAGAGCAGATGGGCGTTCCGGCTGATCGGTGCCTTGTCATTGAAGACAGCATGTACGGAGTGGAGGCGGCGCTCGCGGCGGGGATGGACGTGCTGGGGTATGCCGGTGGGCTGACACCCCCGCAGTGGCTGCGCGATGCGGGCGCTCCCGTCTTCGACGACATGAGGGACCTCCCCGACCTCATCAACCGGGTCAATGCGTCGACGGGGAAACAACGATGAAAACGCCAACCAGGTCACTCAAAAGCTACCTGGCCCGCCGTCGTGATACGCAGGAGGACCGGGGCGGACGGCGTCTTGAGCTGACCCACACCACCTGGACGTTTCTGCTCGTGGCCGCGCCCATCATTGGTGCACTCGGTGGGGTGTGGGCCGGGATCACACTCCCACCGCTGACGGACGCGGTTCTGGCCCTGCTGCCGGGGCTGGTGTTTATGGTTGCGGCAATCGTGCTCGCTGCGACGGTGCGGAGGACGGCGCCGGAGCGTGCCACTGAGCACGCCGAGTCCGGGTTTCGGGCCGGTGCGCTCTGCCACTTCGCTGCGGTGGTGTCGGTCATCGTGACCGTCATCGTTGTTGCCGCCCTGGAGTAACAGGCAGCGCCCGGGGCGGCGATCCTTGGTGGATCGCACCCCGGGCGCTGTGCTGGTCGCGTGCGCTGGTGAACTCAGCCGCTCAGCCGCTCAGCCGCTCAGATGTTGGTGCGTTGGTGCGTTGGTGCGTTGATGCGTTCGGGCGCTACCGGGCGCTCTCGGCGATCTCCGGCATGCAGCTGAGCAGCTCGTCGCTTGAGTAGAAGAAGGAGCCAGCCTCAATGGGGCTGCACGGCTCGGCGAGGGCGACCTCGTTTTCGTTGTAGAGCACCCGAGTGATGGACTCCCCCGACGCATTGCTGAAGGTGTCCATCTGCACGTTGCCGGCCATCGGGGTGACCTGGGCCCCACGCCAGTCGTTGCTGTCGTAGCTGTAGAGGTCGCCCTCCAGCTGCTGTGTCTCGCTGCCGGGAAGGCGGAGCAGCGCGGCGAGCGGGATCAGCTCCTCGGCGTGCGCAAAGCGGAAGACAGCGCTCGGGCTGTCTGCCGAGCTCTGCTCAATCCGGGTCAGGAAGTCGTCGCGCAGCGGCTCGGCCATGCGATAGGTGACGTCCTCACCCTCAAACCCCGGGCCTTTCTCGTAGAAGTCGTCCGTGTCGTTCAGGTAGGCGAACCACTCGGCGTCCTCAGCGGAGATGAAGCGCGTCCAGTCGGTGCTGATCTCCTTGCCCATTCCCGCGGTGATGATGTACGCGTTGTAGAGCATGTCGGCGGCCTCGATGGCGTTGGTGACCTCCGTTTCGCCCTTGCCGCGGTCAACGAAGCTGTAGTCGCCGTTCTCCAGCTGATCAACAAACTCGGTCGTGTACAGCCGCTCCAGCACACGCCGCGACGCCGCGACCGTCTCCGGGAGCGCGTCACGCTCCTCAGACACGACCTCAAGACGCGGGTCGGAGTCCTCGTATTCCAGGTAGCTCTCATTGTGGTCATGGAAGTAGAGGGTGTTTTCGTCTGTTGCGACATCAGAGATGTTGTCCGCCAGGTCCGGCTGCGCCTCCGACACCCCCTCCGCAAAGTTCACGGCACTCTCGGTTGCTCGGTCCTTGCCGGAGGAGATCAGCGAGATGGTTGAGTCGGACTGGTTAATGGCCTCAAACAGTGACGGCACACGGTCAACGGTTCGCTGGCCCAGGTCGCGCTGCTCCTGGATGCCGAGGGCGCTCAGGTTGCCGTAGCCGAGGGTTTCGTTCGCCTCGATCAGTTCAACCAGCGCGTCGTGGAACTCCTCGCCAACCTCGGTCAGGTTGCCGCTGGCCTTGGCCGCCTCCCACACCTGGAGGGACAGGTCGTCGTACTTCTTGGATGACAGCGCGCGTGACCCGTGGCGCGCAATCGACTGGGTGAGCACCGGCTCAAACCCCTCCGGAACCTCGCTCAGTGTGCCCTCCGGTGCACCGGGGTACGTCGACTTGGAGCCAAGCCCCGGCAGTGTTGTTCCGGCGACACCGGCTGCGCTGTCTGTGCTTGGGGCGGCGGGTGCGGCTGTGCTGCAGCCAGAAAGAACCGCGATGGCGAGAGCGCCGGCGATGAGGGGGAACGTGCGCGCCGTGGGGGTCCGGCGAGCTGTGATGCGTCGAATGGTCATGATCGGCGACGGTAGGGATCCGGGATGAACGCCAATCAACCCGGAGGTGTCCCCCGCTTAAACGCGGGTGATGGTGACAAATGGTCAGCCACAACAACGGGGTTGCTGCTTCCCCTATCCTGGGCGCTAATGGGGACTCATCGGCACAGGGGCACGTCCGATCGGGCAACGCAGGTAGCGCGCAGGGCAAGGCAGCTGGCGGTTGCACTCGCCGTGACCGCCGCTGTATCCGCCATCGTGATCCTCATGTCCGCCGTGTTGTCCCCTCGGCCCGCTGAGGAGCTGCTCTGGGGCAGCGTGGCTCCAACGTGCGTGGTCCTGCTGATAGCGGCACTCGGGGTCTGGGCCTGGTGGTTCTCGCGGCGGAACAACTCCTGAAAACCAGTACATGAGTCCGGTGCATCAGAGGCGTGACCACGACTCGACTCGAATCAGGCTGCGACGCACACAGCTCAGCCCCGACCCTCCACGCGGAGAATCGGGGCTGAACTGGACAACCGAGCGAACGGTCTAGCCGCGCCGGCCCAGAATCATCCGGGCCAGGCGTCCGCGCGGCCGGGGTGGTGACTCCGGTTCGGCGGCCTCGTCGCTGGCGAGAACCTCCGGGTCTGCGGGCTCGTTCCAGGTTTTGATGATCGCCCACGCCGCGGCCACAATCGGCACGGCCAGGACGGCACCGATGATGCCGGCCAGCACGGTTCCACCGGTCAGAGCCACGAGCACAACAAGCGGGTGCAGCTTGAGCGACTGCGCCATCACCACGGGCTGAAGCAGGTTGCCCTCCAGCTGGTTGACGGCGACAACGACGGCCACAACGATCAGCGCCACAACAAGGCCCTGGTCAACCAGGGCAACAAGCGCGGCCAGGGTTCCGGCCAGCGTGGCACCCACAATCGGGATGAACGCTCCGATGAAGACGATGACGGTCAGGGGGATCGCCAGTGGCACACCCATGATCATCAGAACAGCGCCGATACCGATCGCGTCGACCAGAGCAATGGTTGCCGTTCCGCGGATGTACCCACCCAGGACCCGCTGGGTGGTTGAGCCAACACGGACGCCGCGCGCGTAGCGCTCACCCTTGAAGGGCTTCAGCATGAATGCCCAGATGCGGTCGCCGTCTTTGAGGAAGTAGAACAGGATCACAAAGGTCAGCAGCGCACCGGTGATGACACTGGCGACGGCCGAGACCCCGGCAATGGCGCCGGAGCCGAACTGGCTGCTTGTGACAAAGTCGGTGAGTGAGTTCTTGATGTCCTCAAGCTGGTCGTCGCTGATCGCAAACGGCAGGTGCTGGAGGGCGTCGTTGATCTGGGCGACGCCGTTGCTCGCCGACTCGGCCAGGTCGTCCCACTGGCTGGACACGGTTGAGGAGATCAGCCAGACGATGCCGCCAAAGATGAGGGCACCGGCGATGAGTGTCAGCCAGGTGGCCAGCATCTTGGGCACACCACGACCGTTCAACCAGCGCACAACGGGCGAGATCGCCGCCGACAGGATCAGCGCGATCAGGACCGGGATCACAACGATCTTGAGCTGCACCAGCGCAATGACCGCGAGGGACGCAAGCGCGATCACCACAATGATCTGACCGCTGCGGAGCGCAAGCCAGCCGAGCTGATCGGTAAGAAGCGCTGTGAGCCTGTTCTTGTTCTTCAGGTTCGTGTTCTGCGGGGGGCTGTTCTCTACGGAGGCCATGGGTTGAGGCTAGTCGCTCCAACTAGGCTGGTCGAGTCGGTGCTCCTACGCCGACTGATCAACAACGAGGGAGTTTTTGACATGACGCAGTCGCGCGTGCGCTTTGACCAGAGCGTTCCAGACAGCCACGCCCCCTACCGGGCCGCCGCTGACCGTTACACGGGCACGGAGTACCGCCGCCTTGGTTCTAGCGGTCTGTTGCTTCCGCCGCTGTCGCTGGGGTTCTGGTACAACTTTGGCGACGACCGTCCCTTCCAGACGCAGCGGGACATCCTTCGCTACGCCTTTGACCACGGCATCAATCACTGGGATCTGGCCAACAACTACGGTCCGCCGTACGGCTCGGCTGAGGAGAACGTCGGACGGCATCTGCGTAAGGACTTCGCGCCCTACCGTGACGAGATCACCATCACAACCAAGGCCGGCTGGGACATGTGGCCGGGACCCTACGGTCAGCTCGGCTCGCGTGGCTACCTGCTGTCCAGCCTTGACGCCTCCCTTGAGCGGCTTGGCCTTGACCACGTTGACATCTTCTACTCGCACCGGTTCGACGAGGACACCCCGTTGGAGGAGACCATTGGTGCTCTCGACGCGGCGGTCCGTGCCGGTAAGACCCGCTACGTCGGCATCTCTTCGTACTCGGCTGAGCGCACCGAGC
>JBQELM010000176.1:0-5219 GCA_052103915.1 Mycetocola sp.
CGTTGCCGGAGTGATCTCCGCCCTTGTCTTCCTCTTTGTCCTGCTTCACCCCCGATTCAGGGTTCGCGCCGCATAGTCGGAGCGCCCGAAACAAGACGGCGCGGGGCCGGACGGAACAGTGTGTTCCGCCCGGCCCCGCGCTGTTGGTGTGGACTACTTCAGTGTGTCCTTGATGTCTTCGCCAACCTTCTTGGCTCCGGCCTTGGTCTGGTCAAGCTTGCCTTCAGCCTCCAGCTTGGGGTTGTCGGTCAGCTTGCCCGCGGCCTCCTTGGCCTTGCCAGCAATGTCCTGGGCGGCGTTCTGGATCTTGTCCGATGCACTCATGCTTTCCACCTTTCGTTGAGACCCCGGTGGCGGTGTGCCCCGAGGGAATGACCACTCAGTGCGGGCCGACCGTGTGTGATCGAACCCGCGGCATCTGTGGCCACACGTTTTAGTGTGTACAGAGGAGACGGGTGGCAAAAGGAAATGTCACGAAAAAAGTCGGATCTCTTTTCGCCTCGCCTGAATGGCGTCGACGACGCACACAACGACACTCTCCGAACGGCGGCGTCCGAGCGGCCCGAAAACGCGCAGCGGCCCTAGGGCACCAGGTAGCTGATCTCAAGCGCGAGTGGATCCCTGCGATTCACCACCCAGTCACCCACCTTGCGCTGCTTGTAGATGCGCGGGTTGTGCGAGGCCAGCGTTCGCGCGTTCCGCCAGTGCCGATCAAGCGCAAGGGAGGAGGACGTCCCCGACGACCCCAGAGCATCAAAAACCGTTGACGCGCTCTCCAGCACAAGCGTTGACACCAGCTGCTGGACCTGGGCGACCTCGGCCCAGGCTTCGGCGAGCGCCACCCGGTACGCGTGGTCAGCGGACCGTTGCTCACCCAGCTCAACAACGGCATCAACGCGATCAAGCGAGCGCTCAAAAGCCGCACCAGCGGCAAACGCCGCCGTAGACAGCCGACCGATCACCTCTAGGATCTCCGGGTCGTGCCGTGGCTCCGGCACCGTCGCGTTCGGATGCGACCGTCCCCTCGCGGTCAGCGCGGCAACACCGTCCCGCAGCACCGCGCGCGTGATTCCCACCAGCAGCGCGTTCAGAACCGACTGGTAGTAGTGCCCCTGATAGTCGTAGCGACTCGAGTAGGCGAACACCCGCGACGGATCAATCTCAACGTCGGCGTAGTGCACCGATCCGCTGCCGGTGATGCGCTGGCCAAAGCCATCCCAGTCGTCACCAATCGTCACACCGGGGTCAGCCGTATTCACCAGGGCAACAACCTTTGTGCCCTCCGGGTCGATGGCCAGAACGGTCGTCCAGGTGGCGTATATGCTCCCTGTTGCGTAGTACTTGGTTCCGCTCAGCGTCCAGCGACCGTCGTCGTGACGAACGATCTGAGTCTGTGGTGCACCACCGGGGGTGCTCCCCGGCTCACTCCAACTGCCGCCCACGATCTCACCGCGCCCGATGCGGCGCAGCCAGTCGTTGGTACGCGGGTCCGCACGGTCGTGGCGGCGGTCCTCACCGAAGGAGAAATGGTTGCGCCAGATGTGGGCAAGGTTGGGGTCGACCTCTGCCAGTTCAGCAATCAGCCGCAGCACATATGACAGCGGGACGTCATCGCCGCCCAGATCGGCCGGAACCCTGAGCCGGGCAAACCCCGCCTCAACCAGCCAAGCCAGCTGGGTGTCCGCCCTGGCCTCCGCACGCTCACGCTCCCGCGCATCACCGGCAATCCGGTCAAAGATGGGCCGGAACCGCTCAGCAAGCCTGTTGTATTCCGATGCCGTTACAGCCACAGCCGCACCCTCCGTTTGTGTGCATATGTGCACCTCCGCCCGACCCACACGCAGCGTGGGCTGTTTCGTCCACGCCGACGCTACCGAGAGCTGCCGCCCCTCCCCAGCCCCGGGCGACACAAAACGCCATGCAATGACACAGAGTGACGTGTCCGATCATCATGACAACTCCTACGATGGAACACGGGACGCACTCCCCGCCCACATCGGACGCCTGACCACCCCGACTGCCTGCCGTGGTGGCAGACACAGGACAACGTCTCCCGCACACTCGTCACTCCCCCACCCACACCACGCTGAAGGAACACGCATGCCCCACATCTCCGTCATCGGTCTTGGCGCCATGGGCCGCCCCATCGCCCGCAACCTGCTTGCCGCCGGATACCAGGTCACCGTCTGGAACCGGTCCTCCGACCCCACCGCAGAGCTTGTTGCTGACGGCGCGGTGGCCGCAGCCACCCTGAGCGAGGCGCTGCAGAGCGGGACCTTCATCTCCATGCTCTCCACCGACCAGGTGTTTGCCGAGCTGTTCCTCGACTCCGGCGTGCTGGACAGCGCACCGGCCGACAGCGTCCACATCAACATGGCCACGGTCAGCACCGAGCTGGCCCAGCGCGCCACCGCCATCCACGCTGAGCACGGTGTCGGCTACATCGCCGCTCCCGTGTTCGGCCGTGTCCCGGTCGCCGAGGCCGGTCAGCTCAACATCATCGCCGGGGGCCCGGCCGAACTGCGCGAGCGCGTTCAGCCCGTCTTTGACATCATCGGTGGCGCCACCTGGCCAGTCGGTGAGCGTGCCGAGCAGGCCAACATCGTCAAGATTTTGGGCAACTACCTGATCGCCTGCGCCATCCAGTCGATGGGTGAGGCCGTCAGCCTGGCCGAGCGCAGCGGCGTTGACTCCCGTGAGCTCATCACGCTGTTCTCCTCCACGCTGTTCCAGGGACCGGTGTACTCCTCATACGGCGGGCTGATCGCCGACCACACGTATACCCCGGCCGGTTTCACCACGACGCTTGGTCGTAAGGACCTGCACCTGGCGCTGGATGCCGCCGAGCAGAAGAACGTGACGCTGCCCTTTGGTGAGCTGCTGCGCGGTGTCTTTGAGCAGGCCATCGCCGACGGCTATGCCGACCAGGACTGGGCGTCCATTGCCGAGCAGCAGCCCCGGGCGCAGCTGGCCGAGTAAACCACCTGGTCGCCCAGGCGCGCGGTTGGGGAACCAGCCGCCTGCCGCCGCCGGTCATACACGTCACTCAGCTGATCGTGTGAGCCAGACAGCCCAGGCGATCAGCTACTCACGCCCCTCACCCGTCCACCGAGGCCGGGGTCACCGCCCGCGTCACCAGCGAGGCGATCGTGGCCTCGGCCTCGTCCGTCAGCTCGGTGAGAGCATACGAGCTTGGCCATAGACCCGACGCGTCGTCCAGCGCCGCCGCTGAGCTGAACCCGAGCGTGGAGTAGCGCTCCTTGTCCCCCAGGCCACTCCGGAAGAAGCAGATCACCACGCCATCAAGGGCATACGCGGGCTGGCCGTACCACAGCTTCGGCGCCAGCTGAGGGGCCGTCGCCGTGATGATCTGATGCACCCGCTCCGCGAGTGCCCGATCAGGCTGAGCCATGTCGGCAATCTTGGCCAGCACAACCGATGCGTCCGCGGCGGCCTTCTGCGCCGTCCGAGCTGCCTTCGCCTCCGCCTTGATCTCCGCGGCGCGCACCTTCATGGCCGCTCGCTCCTCCGCAGAAAAACCGGCGGCGGTCTCCTTATCCGTTGGCGTGCGCTTGCTGCTCGATGCTGAACTCATGACTGGGCTCCTCGTCGTCGGATCGGTGACACCCAGGCTAACCGCGACACCCTCCACACCAACACCACGCGTTAACCACCAGTGCCCCGCCAGAGGCGGGGCACTGTGTGTACATGGTGGACCTAAGGGGATTCGAACCCCTGACCTCCTCGATGCGAACGAGGCGCGCTACCAACTGCGCCATAGGCCCAAGTACCCGACCAGCCTAGCACGCAGATCGGGTCAGAATCGCCCTAGCCCGCGTTGCGTCGGCGACGCAGAATGTCGGACACATCCGTGGTCGGGTCGTACTCTCCGACCCTGCCCATTGCCGCAAAGGGGTTGGCCGCGTCGGCCGCACGCTGCTCCGCCTCAGCCGTTGCACGAGCCGCCTCGGCCTCCCGTGCGACCCGCTCAGCCTCACGCTGCTCCAGACGGGCTATCTCCGCCGCGGCAAACTCCTGAACGGACTCAGCCTGGCGGGAGTCAGCGATCTCGGCCATGACCTGCGCCAGCGCGGCCTGACGCAACTGCTCCTGAGCCTCAGCCCTGGCCAGCGTCTCGGCCGCAAGCGACCCCTCCGTGTTCTGCAGCGCCTCAGGCATGGGCTCCGAGTCCCAGAGAGGACGGTGGCTGGCCACACGGGGCTCGGCAACCAGCCCGGAGTCCTGGTCGTACAGTGGCTGCGCGGCAGCGTCCTCAACGACGACCGGCACACCCTGCACACCGCGCTGAGCGGCACGCTCGGCAACAACCGCCATGCGAACCAGAGCGGCCACAGCACTAGCCCCAGCAATCAGACCAAGCACCAGAAGCCCCGCACCGGAACCGGCAACGGCTGCGGCGACACCCGCACCCATGACCGGAATGCTCAGCAGCAGAATCGCCGTTGCCCCCAGCCGCGCACGACGACGGGCGCGCGCCACCGAGCGGGCACGGAGGTGTGCAGCCAGCACCGGATCGGTGGCGGCATCCACCCGTTCCTGCAGCTCACGTTCACGCATCTTACGACGCTCCTCAACCTTGTTCTGTTCAGCCGTGGCCCTGGCCGCACGGGCCTGGGCACGACGCTCCCGCCAGGCCGCTGCGGCGGCGGCACGACGAGCACGACGGCTTGTCCCCTCCCGCAGTTCGGCCTCACGCAGAATTCTCTTCTGTTCCGCAATCTCTGCGGGATTGGGATCCACAGTCACCTGCGCGGGAGCACCCGCGCCCTCGCTGAGCACACGGAGCGTGCGCTGCAAACGATCGGCGTTACGAACGGTCGCCCGGTACTGGCGTTGACGCCGCATCCCTGGAATCAGACAGACCACCCAGAGCAGCACAACAAGCGCAAAAATCACGCCACCGCCCCAGATTTGACTCGTCATGCTCCAACGGTAGAAGTTGGCCAGAGTCTGAGCCCGCATTGGCGCGGTGTGTCCCGCCGTATTGGCCAAAGAAAGACGGGCAGGACGGGCTACGCGAAGGGCGAGAACCGAATGGGTCTGGCCGCGGCGACAATGTCGGCCTCGGGGATACGAGCATTCTCGGCCGGAACGCGCCCCTCCCGCCAGCGTCGAAGAATGCCGCCGGGCACCTCCTCCGCGGTCAGGGCAAAGGCAAAGTGGTCGCGCCAGTCACCATCGATGTGGATGTACCGACG
>JBQELM010000177.1:0-5207 GCA_052103915.1 Mycetocola sp.
AGACGACGCGACGGCGCTCGAGTTCGTCACCACCGTCATCACCTCGTACCGCGAGGCGGGCAACCGGATCGAGTCCGTGCTGCCGCACCGCTGGGACGGCACCACCTGGGTGGCGCAGGACCTGCCCGTGGTCGACGGCTGGCTGGGCGACGTGCTGCTCCGTGCCCAGCGTCAGGCCGTGTACGAGCGTCAGGCTGCACCGCTGGCCGCGTACCTGGCCCCTCGGGTCGCGGACGCGGTTGTTGTTGAGTACCACGCCGTTCGCCGCCCCGACGGTGAGGCCGCGTCGTACGCAACCTGGACCGAGGGCGTGACCGCCGTGCTGCCGATTGCCGACTCGGTTGTGCTCGTGGGCACCGACGGCACCAGCACGCTGGTTCCGTGGGAGAACGCGCTGGCCGAGTTCGCCGACCGGCTGGAGCTGATGGACGGTGTCATGCCGGAGCGGTACCTGACCCGCGGCTGGCCGGACGCCGAGGCTCGCGCCAGGGCTGTCCGCTAGACCGGCGCAGGGGCGGTCCATGAGGCCACCGCCATGGCACAGGACAGCAACGGTCCCCGACGACACACAATGGGAGTCACCTCCCTGGAGACAATCATGACAACACCTCGTCCCTCAGGCTCCAGTGCCGCACTACTCCGGTTGAGCTACCCGTCGAGCGTTCCGGTCCGCTTCTGGCTGGGCTCCGGTGTTCTGGCGGCAGTGAGCGTAGCGGTTGTGATCCTCATGCTCGTCGCCAACCCCGCCCCGCTTCCCGTCCGCATCATCGTGGCCGTGCTGGTGGCGATCCCCGCCATTGTGGCGGCGTTTGCGTTCGCTGAGACGCACCAGCGCTGGGGCGGTTCGGAACGGCTGGCGGTTGAGGTGCGCGCGGAGGGCGTGCGGCTTGGTCCGCTCCCGCTGCTGCCGTGGGGCGAGGTTGACCGGGTGACCGTGATCGACGCCGACTTCTCGCCCATCTGGTTCAGCCTGCGTCAGCGGTTGGCCGGTGCGCTGATGGGCAACTCGCCCGACCAGCAGATCGTGTTCCAGCTGCGCGACGGCTCCACGTTCAGGGATAGCGTTCCGCGCTCAACCCGGTTCCTGGTGCAGCCGGTCATCGGCGAGAACCCGGCACGGGTCGCCGGAGTTTTTGGTCAGGGCTTGAGCCGCGACGAGTTCCTTGAGGCTGTCGCGATCATCACTGAGCGCAGCCGTGCCGCCGGGGTCACAACCGTTGACGGGCGCGAGGGGTAGCTTGCCCCGGTTCTGAGTGGTGTCGGAGGCACTCGTTAGGCTGGGGGTGCACGCCTGGGATCGCGGACGGTGCGGTTCTGGGATCACACGACGACCGGGAGAACGCATGAGCGCCATACCGAACACCCGAACGGTCCACTCCACCGCCACGCCCCCGGCGGGCCGCCAGGGGGTGGTTGCGCTGGCGCTGCTGGTTGCGGTCGCTGTTGTGGCGACCGTTGGTTCGCTCGCCTCCATTGGCAACACCGACGGCTGGTATGCCCAGGTCGACAAGGTCGCCTGGAACCCGCCCAACTCCGTTTTCGGCCCGGCCTGGACCGTCCTGTACCTGATGATCGCGACCGCCGGTTTCCTGCTGTGGCGGCGCGGATTCCAGGGTGAGGGGCAGCGCAACGCGGCACACGGGGTCCTGGTGTTTTTTGCTGCGCAGCTGCTGGTCAACGGGCTGTGGAACCCGGTGTTTTTTGCCGGCTACCCGGCGGTGGGTGTGGCCGCGTGGTGGGCGGCGATGGTCATCATGGTTGTGCTCATCGTGCTGGTGATCACCCTGATCGTTCGGAGCTGGCGGGTCAGCAGGGTCGCCTCGGTGCTGCTGATGCCGTACCTGGCGTGGCTGCTCTTCGCCTCCACCCTCAACGCGGGCATCATCGCGCTCAACGCCTGACGCTCAGTGGCTCGGGGCCGCGAGCTTCACGCTTCACGCTTCAGTTTCACGCTTCAGTTTCACCTCGACACCGACGGCCGACCGCTGCCGGGATCGGCGGGCCTCCGACTAGACTCGTGGGGACCCCGTCGCTCACCCCCGGAGAAGCCATGTCTGCACGCTGCCACTTCTGCGGTGCAGCGCTCCGCCCGAACACGCGGTTCTGCCTGGAGTGCGGCCAGCAGGTGCAGCTGGTCAGGCCAGGCTCCGCGGGCGGGACACGGATGACCGACCCCAACCGGGCGCACACCACCGGGGGAACAGACGGCAGCACGGCCGGGCGAACCGCCGGTGGCTCCGGCGCAACGCCCCGGGTGACACCGCCGCCGTCGCTGGGTTACGTGCCACGCTCGGCGGGGAACTCCCGTGCGATGGGCAGCGCTGAACCGGCGGTCAGCGTTCCGCCGCCACCCGGTGCGCCCGCATCCGCATCCGGTCCCGCTTCCGAACCTGCTCCTGCTCCTGCATCTGCTCCTGCTCCTGCATCTGCATCTGCTCCGCGGGATAACACCCTGGACGAATCGGGTCGTCCTGTGCCCACCGGCGACACCTCACAGACCCGGCCACCCCAGTCCGGCCGCGCCGTCACCGTGCGCTGGATCCTGAGCGACGATGACGGCATCGCGTTCCCCCTCACCGGCGACACCGTACTCGGCCGCCGACCGGACGCGTACGCGCAGGCGGAGGGGCTCGGCTCGATCTCCGTTGACGACCCGCTTCGCTCGGTGTCGCGGGTGCACCTCCGGCTTGTCCCGCAGGATGCCACCGCCCTGCGCGCCACGGACATGGGCAGCGCCAACGGGACGAGGGTGGAGCGTGACGGCACCACGATTGACCTCACCGCGGGAATTCCCGCCCTGCTGAACGCGGGTGAGGTGCTCTGGGTGGGGGAGCGCCGCTTCCGGATTCGAGCGGAATAGCCCCCGCTTTCTGCGCCGCGACTCCCGGGTGACTGCGTAATCCGTACCGATGTGCGCCAGCACACCCCGTCCATACGCTCGGCACCAGGTGCGACCAGTGGTCGTGCTTTGCCCCCGAGCGAAAGGACAAACGTGACGCAGCACAGTGCGCGACACCACCACAATGGCGAGGATCCCGGTGGGTCGGCCAGAAAACGGACACAACCGCGCCGCGCGACGACCGTAGCGGTCGCAACGCTGGCCGGTGCGCTGGCCCTCGGCGGTGGGCTGCCGATGGCAGCGCACGCCGACCAGAACTCATCCACGGGACGGGTCGTGGGAAACCAGACAGAGACCGTGACCATCCCTGACGGGGTGCACCGCATCACCTTCGCTGTTGAGGGTGCCTCCGGCGGTGCCGTGGTCGCCCGCGACTCCAACAACCGCTGGGGATCCGGTGACAGCAGTGTCACCGGCGGACGTGGCGGTCTTGTGCACATTGTTGTCCCGGTTGAGCCGGGGGATCAGTTTCGTCTGACCGGGTCAACGGCGGGCGGGCCCAACGGCAGCAGACACGATATTCGTGGCGTTGGCGGTCAGGGGTTCTACGGCGGTGCCGCCGGGTCGACCGGTGCCCAGCGCGGGATCGGCGGCGACAACAGTGGTGGCAGCTCCGGCGCGGGTGGCGGTGGTGCCAGCGGCATTGTCCGCGTCAACGACAACACCGTGATCGCTGTCGCCGGGGGCGGCGGGGGCGCAGGCGGAGCGGGTAATGCCGGGGGTGGGGACTGGAACTTTGGTGGCTCAGGCGCCTCCGCGGTGTCCACGACCACAACCAGCCCGACGGCCGGAACCCGGGGTGCGAGCACACACTCGACGACGCCGCGTGGCGGACTCGGCGGTGAGAGTGCGGAGCGTTCGCAGCCGAATGCCACGCCGCGCACGGGCGAGGCCAACGACGGAGGAACCGCGGGTGGCGGCGGTGCCAAGAGCAACTCGGGGTCCGGCGGTGGTGGCGGTGCCGGTGGCGGCGCACGCTCCGGCCTGGGCGGACTCGGCGGCGGTGGCGGTGCCTCCGGGGGTGGCGGGGGCGGTGCCGGGTCAAACTACATCAGCTCCGAGGCCCGCATCATCACGGAGGGGCTGGCGGCTGCACCGACGATCCCGTCCTCGGCTACCCAAACCATCAAGCGTGACGGACAGGTCAGCTACTCCTACACGACCTCGCCGGACGCCGTGATCACGGTCGCCGACGTCCAGCCGGACGTCGGCGTCGTCGGTGAGGAGTCGACGATCACCGTTGACGTCACCGCCGCGGGCCAGAGCCAGGCGACGCGGCTCAGCTCCAGCGACGACAGCGCGGGCGGAACGCTGACGCTCTGGAAGGACGGCGAACAGATCGACGGTCCGTTCCCCGTGGTCTCGGGACGCGGGCAGTTCGGCTACACACCCGACAGCGCGGGAACGGTTGACCTTGCCCTCAGCTTCAGGCCAACGGAGGGGTCCGACATGAACCCCGGGGACAGGACCCCGTTCACCCTGGACGTGAGCAAGCGCAGCAGTGTTCTTGGCCTGAGCGTTGACCAGTCCGGTGCTGATCTCACGCTGAACGCCACGCTCGGTTCCGCCGACGACCACGGCGAGGGTGACATTAAGTTTGTCGCCACCGACTCACCCGATGCTGACCCCCGCGGGGCCGATGCTGAGCTTCTTGGACATGCCCCGATTGATGAGCAGGGCACCGTCAGTGTTCACACAGCAGCTCTTCCGCTTGACGGTCGAACCGTGACGGCTCTGTATGACGGGGACGACCGGTACCTGCCGACCGATTCGGCACCGTGGGCGATCAGCATCGACCCGTTGCAGACCAGCACAACCCTGAGCCTTAGTGCGTCCGAGATCGTCTACTCGGAGCGGATTGATCTGAGTGCCACGGTGAGCGCTGAGGGGGACACCCCCGCCCAGGGCAGCGTGCAGTTCTACGTTGACGGTGTTCCCGTCGCTGACGAGAACGGCGAGGACCTCTTCCCGGTCTCGGAGACCGGTGAGGCCCGTGCCGACGGTCTCATCCTGCTCGACGCGGTTGAGCAGGCGGAGATCTTTGCCCAGTTCATTCCAGAGAGCGGTTTTGACGGCTCAACAGCGGATGCACAGACGATCAGCATCGCACGTGCTCAGCTCGGAATTGACCACCTGCTCATGGTTGACCCCGAGAGCGAGGACGTCGCCGACTGGCGCACACTTGAGGACGGCGACTCCGTTTTTGTTGGGCAGCGCGTTCAGAGTTCCGTTGATCTCTACCCCATCGAGCCGGCGACAACTCTCCCGCCGAGCCTCAACGTTGATGCCGTCTTGGATGACACAACCA
>JBQELM010000178.1:0-356 GCA_052103915.1 Mycetocola sp.
GTGCTCTTCCGATCTCAGTTCAGCACCGGCCAGGATCTCTCCGTGCCGTTCGGGGAGCGGAACCAGAAGCGCCTCGGCCTGCTGTAGGTACTTGGCCGTGGGGTACAACCGCCGCAGTCGAGCCTGGAGCGAGTCGGGCAAAACGACGGGGGCAACCCGCAGCTTTGACCCCATAACAACAAACTCGCCGATTCCCGCACGCTGCACCCGCTGACGCAGACGCGACACCTGGATCAGGGACTGCGTCAGCGGGGGCAGCTCACCGTAGCGGTCAACCAGCTCATCAACCACCAGGTCGATCTGCCCGTCCGCCGCACTCGCCGCCGACGCCGCCGACAGCTTCTGGTACGCCTCAA
>JBQELM010000178.1:366-5194 GCA_052103915.1 Mycetocola sp.
CCGCAGCCGCTCGCTGTCGATGTAGTCGTCGGGAATGTGCGCCTCGATCGGAATCTCAAGCCGCAGCTCGGCGGGACCGCTCTGCTCCTCACCACGGAACGTGGACACGGCCTCGCCGATCATGCGCAGGTACAGGTCAAAGCCCACACCGGCAATGTGCCCGGCCTGCTCGCCACCGAGCAGGTTGCCCGCCCCGCGAATCTCGAGGTCCTTCAACGCCACCTGCATTCCGCTGCCGAGCTCGTTGTTCGACGCGATGGTGGACAGCCGGTCGTTGGCTGTCTCCGTCAGCGGCCGGCTGGCGTCATAGAGCAGGTAGGCGTAGGCACGCTCCCGACCACGGCCCACCCGGCCACGCAGCTGGTGCAGCTGACTCAGACCGTACTTGTCTGCCTGGTCGATGATGATCGTGTTGGCGTTGGAGATGTCCAGACCGGTCTCGATGATCGTTGTGGCCACAAGGACGTCAAATTTGCGCTCCCAGAAGTCAACAACGATCTGCTCAAGCATCGCCTCGGACAGCTTGCCGTGGGCAACGGCGATCCGCGCCTCCGGCACAAGCTCGGCCAGCTCGCTCGCGACCCGGTTGATCGACTGCACCCTGTTGTGCACAAAAAAGACCTGACCCTCGCGCAGCAGCTCACGCCGGATGGCCGCCTGGATCTGCTTGTCATTGCGCGGACCAACAAAGCTGAGGATGGGGTGCCGTTCCTCGGGCGCTGTCGCCAGGGTCGACATCTCCCTGATGCCGGTGACCGCCATCTCCAGCGTGCGAGGAATCGGGGTGGCGCTCATGGCAAGAATGTCAACGTTGGTCTTGAGCTTCTTGAGCTTGTCCTTGTGCTCCACACCAAAACGCTGCTCCTCGTCAATGATGACCAGGCCCAGGTCCTTAAACAGAACGCTGTCCGTCAGGATGCGGTGGGTGCCGATGACCATGTCAACGGTTCCGCGCTCCAGCTCGGCCAGGGTCTCCCTGGCCTCCTTGTCGGTCTGGAACCGGCTGAGCGCACGCAGGTGCACGGGGAACCCGGCAAAACGCTCCTGGAACGTCTCCAGGTGCTGACGGACAAGCAGGGTTGTTGGCACAAGCATGGCCACCTGTTTGCCGTCCTGAATGGCCTTAAACGCGGCGCGGACGGCAACCTCTGTTTTACCAAAACCGACGTCACCGGACAGCAGCCGGTCCATCGGGATCGGCTTCTCCATGTCGGCCTTGACCTCGTCAATGGTCTGCAACTGGTCAACGGTCTCGGCGTAGGGGAACGCCTCCTCCAGCTCCCGCTGCCAGGGGGTGTCCGGACCAAAGGCAAAGCCGGTTGACGCCATCCGGGCGGAGTAGAGCTTGACCAGTTCAACGGCGATGTCCCTGACGGCCTTGCGGGCCTTCGACTTGGCCTGCGACCAGTCGCTCCCGCCCATCTTCGACAGCTGCGGGGCCTCGCCGCCCACGTAACGGGACAGCAGGTCAAGCTGGTCCGTTGGCACAAGCAGCTTGTCACCCGGCCCACCACGCTTGGACGGCGCGTACTCCAGCACCAGGTACTCACGCCGGGACTTCTGGGCGTTACGTCCCCCGGTTGACACCTCACGCTGGGTCATCTCACGGAACCTGCCGATGCCGTGCGTCTGGTGCACAACGTAGTCACCGGCGGTCAGCTTGAGCGGATCAACAACGTTTTTACGCCGCGACGCCAGCTTCTTGACCTGGCGGGAGTCGTAGCCGACGGTCCTGCCGTAGAACTCTGACTCGCCGAGGGCGATGATCCTGGTCTCCGGCTGTTCAAACCCGGCCTCAAGCTCGCCGCGGAGCAGGTAGACAACACCGGGCTCAGCGTTCAGCGGGAAATCATCGGCCAGCCGGGCCGCGATCTCACGCTCGGCCAGCACGTCAGCGGCGCGCTCACGCAGGCCCTCGCCAGCGACAACAACGGCCGCAGCCCAGTTCTCACGCAACCGCGACTGGAGGTGCTCGATGGCGCCGTCAACACTTCCTTGGAAGCTCGGAACCGGCTCGCCGAGTACCCGCTGGGTCAGCATCGCCTCAACGTCGATCTCGTCGTCAGGCCCCTGCTGGAACTCGCTGATCGTCCACCACGGACCGGCCGCGTCTCCCCGGTCGGCGACGGCAAGGCGAAGGGCACCAACGGTGAGGAAGTCACCGGTGTCCAGGTTGATCGGCGCCTGTGCACCCACCGTTGCGGCGCTCCACGCGGCCTCAAGGAACTCGCGGTTGGTCTCGGCCAGGCTGATGGAGCGTGTGGCCACCCGCTCGGGCGAGAGCACCACAACGGCGGCACCGGCGGGCAGGTAGTCGCTGACCGGAACCAGGCGCTCAACCAGGGCGGGCGCCAGGGACTCCATTCCGTCAACAGCGATGCCCTGGCCGATCTTCTCGAGCATCGTCTGCAGACCGGGGAACTCGTGCTGCATCTCTTGTGCCCGCTGCCGAACCTCGGGTGTCAGCAGAAGCTCACGGCTCGGCGGGAGCAGAAGCTCAGCGATCGGGTCGGAGCCGGAGCGCTGATCCGCCACGGAGAACGGGCGCATCTGCTCAACCTCGTCGCCAAAAAGCTCCACCCTGACCGGGTGAGCCGACTGCGGAGGGAACACGTCAAGGATTCCGCCACGGACGGCGAACTCGCCACGGCGCGACACCAGGTCAACACGGGTGTAGGCCAGATCAACGAGGGTGCGAGCGGTGTCGTCAAGTGAGACGCCCCGCTGGCCTTCACTCAGGCGGATCGGCTCAACGCTGAGCAGGTTGTCTGCGACGGGTTGCAGCGCGGCCCGGACGGAGGCGATCAGAACGATGGGAGCTGACCCGTCCCACTCCTTGAGGGCGCGCAGGGCAGACAACCGCGCGCCAACGGTCTCAGCGCTTGGACTCAGCCGCTCGTGCGGCAGCGTCTCCCAGGCGGGAAGCATGACAACCTGCGCGGCGGGAAGCAGGGTGCGGAAGGCTCGTTCAACCGACTCGGCTTCACGGCCGGTGGCGGTGACGGTCATCAGGGCATCCGGCAGACCCCGGGCACGCCGACGCCGCAGCAGGGCTGCAAGCAGCGGAACGCGCAGCCCCTCCGTCGCTGAAAAATCGGAGTCAACATCGACCTGGCGCAGCGCGCGGTCAAAAGATTCTGCGCCCTCAAGCGCCACGGTCACACCCTGCACAGTCACCGCAACAGTCTAGGCGTGACCCACGACACGACCGATCACCGATTCGCCGGTTCTCGCATCCGCGTGGATATGCTTGTCAGAATCGCGCCCACACACATCCAGGAGGACAGCGATGGACCCGAGGACGGTGGGCTCCGATGACTCGGCGACGCAGCACGAGAACGAGCGTCTTGTCAGCCAGATCATCAGTGATCGGCGACGCGTTCAGGAACTCCTGATCCCCACCATCATCGAGCCATTGCTCACTGTGCCCCTCACCATGGGACAGCTGAAAGCGCTCGCCATCATCGTGTCAACGTCGCCGGAGATGAGCGTCCAGAACCTCGCCACCGACCTGCATGTGTCACTGGCCACAACCTCAGGGATCGTTGAGCGCCTGGTTCAGCACGGCATGGTTGAGCGTCACGAAGACACCGTTGATCACCGGGTTCGGCGCCTCGGCCCCACGCCGGAGGGACGACGGCTGGTCCTTGAGCTCGCCACAACCACGCGCGAGCTGAGCCGAGAAACGCTCGCCGCGCTGGCCCCCGACGACCTGCGAGCCCTCCACCAGGGCATGACGGCTGTCTTCGCGGAGCTCGCTCGGTGCGCCGCAGAAAACACCAACCCAGCCACCGAGCGCTAAGCGGTATCACGCCACCGCAGTGCGCGCGGAGGGCAGGATTCGTCAGCCCCCAACTCGCCCCTGATGGTTTCGGCGCGTTTACCGGCGAGACACCAGCGCGTTTCTGAACGCACCTAGCCTCGACCCCGGGCCGGAGGTCACCCGCGCGGATGACAGCATCCGACGCTCCGCCCGTCATCGAGGAGACTCTCTCAGACATGCGTACCCGACGGATCGTCAGCACTGTAGCGATCACCACCGCAGCGGCCCTGCTCCTTGGCGCCTGCTCATCATCATCGGCAACCGACGGCGGAACGGACGGTGCCTCCGGCGCCGCCACCGCCCAGTCACTGACCGACTTTGGCACCCTGGCTGACCTGGAAGCCGCGGCAAAGGAGGAGGGCGCGCTCAACGTCATCGCCCTTCCCCGCGACTGGGCCAACTACGGTTCCATCCTTGATCTCTTTGCCGAGCGCTACCCGGAGATCACCATCAACGAAGCCTCCCCCGACGCCTCAAGCGCCGAGGAAATCCAGGCCGCCGTCACCAACGAGGGCCTGGACACCGCACCGGACGTTTTTGACCTGGGACTGACCGTTGCCCTGCAGAACACCGACCGATTTGCGCCCTACCAGGTTGCCGGCTGGGACGACATCCCCGCCGAGCTGAAGGAGAGCACCGGACTGTTTGTTGGTGACTACGGCGGGTTCATGTCCATCGGATACGACTCGTCCAAGTACCCGGCTCCCTCCGGCCTGAGCGATCTGCTCGGCGACGACTACCGCGGTGCGGTTGCCCTCAACGGTGACCCGACCCAGGCCGGCGCAGCGTTTGCCGCCGTTGGTCTGGCCACGGTGCAGAACGACGGAACCCTCGACGACTTCACCCCCGGAATCGACTTCTTCGGCAAGATGAACGCCGCGGGCAACCTGCTCAAGGTTGACGTCACCAGCGCAACGGTTGCCTCCGGTGAGACCCCTGTCGTTTTTGACTGGGACTACCTGAACGCCGCGCACTCGGCCGACAACCCCCAAAATAAGTTTGTTG
>JBQELM010000179.1:0-5160 GCA_052103915.1 Mycetocola sp.
GGTGACAGCCCACTGTTTGAGCAGTCCGTTGAACTCACCCAGGAGAGGGACGAGATCGCCTCGGTTGCGGTCACGGTTGAGCCCGAGGCGGGCACGTACGAGTCTGCTGAGAGCGAGCGTTTCTTCACCGTCGCCCCGCTTGAGGTCGCGGTGTACTCGGATGCGGGCGAATTTGAGACGCCCGTGGCTGGTGAACCATACGAGGTCGGAATTGTTGTGATTCCGACCAGCGCCGGCCAGGCACAGCTGTCCGGGTTTGCGGAACTGTTGGTTGACGGCGACGTAGTCGACGTACAGCCGCTGTCACAGCTGGGACCGTGGGTTGACCCGGTTGACGGTGCAGTGAACACGGCGGGAACCGCCGTGCAGACGCGCCTGACGGATGTCGTGCCGGACGGCAACGACACCACCGGCCCGTTCCTGTTCGGAGTTGCGGAGACCGTGTTCGCTGAGGCGGGCGAGGCGACCGTTGAGGTCCGGTTCACCGGCGGAAACAATGTGGGTGACGGTGTGAGTGAGCCGGTCACGGTGACGGTGAATGCCGCCCCGACGCCCGAGCCAACCCCGGCACCTCACGGCGGATCGGACTCGGATAAAAACGGTGGCTCAGACAGTGGGACCAATGGCCGGGGTTCAGACTCCTCCAACGGCTCCGCCCACGCTGGCCTGGCCCACACGGGCGCTGACACGGTTGGCCTGATCGGTGGTGCTGCCGCGCTGCTGCTTCTTGCTGGCGTCCTGTTGGCTGTTCGTCGTTCGCGCGGGAATGCTGCCACGCACTCCGTCGAGTAGCGGTTCGCCGACCGGGGCTCGTCTGCCCATCCTGAACTGAGGGGATGGGCGGGCGGGCCCCGTCGTGTCTGTGCCGTGGCGGAGTGGCGCGACGAGTGACATGCCACTGACTGCGTAATTCTTACGTACCGGATTCCAGCGACGTGTCCGGAGCGTTATCCCGGTCGTGAGGGCCTGTGGCCTAGCGCTCGTCAGATCCCCGAGTGCGCTGCGCACCGGCCTGCTCGATCAGGAGCAGCAGGCCGTCGCGGTCGTTGACGCCGAGCTTCTGGAACACCCTGCCCAGATGGGTGTCCACGGTTCGCCGTGACAGTGACAGCGTGTTGGCGATGGCTTTGCTTGAGTACCCCAGCGCGGCGGCCTGCCCGACCTCCCGTTCCCTGGCCGTCAGATCACCGGTGGACAGCGTTTGCGGAACGATCAGCCCCAGCCGCGCCAGTGCGCGCGCGGCCGCTCCTGTTCGTGTGACGGTGCCGCCACTCATCTCATCCAGGTGAGCGAGAATAGCCGCGGCAACCGGGGCGTTCATCGGGGCGGCGAGCTCAATGGCGCGGGTGTGGAGCGCGGAGCGTACGGAGGGGTCGTCCGTGCCGTTGAGGAACCAGCAGTGGATCCCAAAAAGCTCGATCAGGCCGAGATCGTTGTCGCGGCCAAATTGGATCAGGTCCTCCGCATCCTCCGCAAGGTTGTCCTCCGCCAGCCAGAGGCGGGCAAGGAGACGGTGGTGCCGGATGGGTCCCTCGATGATGCGATTCGCGCGCAGCGGTGTGCGCAGACTCCTGCCCAGGGCATCACGAGCACCATCTGCGTTGCCCAGCGCCGCCAAAGCTAGCGCCAGACCCGCTTCGGATTGGGCCCCAAAACCGTGCGGATCGTACCGGGTAAAACCAGCGCTGGCGCGCTCAAGGTGGGTGGCTGCTTCCCGCCAGGAGCCGTGATACAGGTGGAAGATGCCGGTGCCCAGGTTCACGGTGTTCTCATTCTGCGCGGGCCCGGAACGTTCGCGTTGCGCAACTGCTGTGCCCCGGGCGTAGAGCCAGTCGGCGGTGAATCTGCGACCGCTCAGGTACTCACAGAAAATCCAGGCCATCCCGATCTCGCTCCGCAGCACGGCGAAGTGACTGGCGGAGAGGCTGGTGTGCACGATGCCGTCCCTGCACAACCGCCGAGCGCCCGCCGCATTGCCTCGTTGCGCCCGCAGTAGCGAGATCGCCCCGGTCAGGGGAAGCCGGTCGGTGGTGCTGAGCGGCTGATCGCGCAGAGTCGCGTATTCGGCTCTGGCGTCCGCCGCATAGCCCGCGTAACTGAGTTGGAGGACACGTGAGCGGCTCAGCAGTGCGCGTCCGCGTTCGGTGGTGAGCCGGTAGCGGACCGCATCAAGGGCTCTGATTGCGGCTCGGGGGTCGTCGCCCAGGCACAGCTCAACCTCTGAATCCAGCTGGGCGAGGGACACCGTGTCCTCATCAGTGGCGGTGTCCATGGCGACCCAGGCCGCCGCTCGAGCGGCGCGGGCCGCGGCGGGGTCGCCGAGGAGCCGGAGCGCCGTCACCCGCTCGATCACGAGCCGATGTTCTTCCGACTCGCTGAGGCGAGCATCGGAGTTGTCGCGCGAGCTCTGGAGCACAGCCTCGATGCGCAGCACGTGGTCGTGTGCGTTGCTTTCGATCGCATGCTCGAGGGCGCGCATCAGCAGCGGGATCGGGGCGGTACGGCTGTGGTCGATCAGGGTCATGACGACGGCGCGTACTGTGGTGTCAGGAACATCGGGGTCTGTCGTCAGCCCGGTGACAAGCAGCTCGGCGGACGTGAGCTGCGCGTCGGCGGACATCCTCGCTCGGACGGCTTCGCCAATGAGTGGGTGCGCGGGGACCAGGACGGCAGGGCCGGGTCGACCGGCAGTGTTGGTGTGAGCCCGCGGCTGTTCGGTGTTCGGCGGACCGGCCAGACGGCGCAGCAGCCCAGTCCTGACCAGACCATCGACGACGCCGTCAGGCACATCGCCGGGCAGGTGTCGCTCAGGCAGTGCGCCGCCCAGCGCGACCAGGTGCACTACGCGGGTCTGATCCTGGTCCAACCGGGAGATGTCCGCTGCAACGAGCTCTGCGACGGTGGAGGGCAGTGCCGATCTGTCCACCCAGATGGCCTGTGACCCGCCGACCCGGATGGCGGACGAGGACAGGAGCGACCGGGCGAGACCGGAGAGGAAAAAAGGGTGACCGGCGCCGAGCGTGGTCAGTAGTGCTGAGCTTTCCGGGTCGAGCGGCGCACCAAGCTCAGTGTTGAGCAGCTCGGCGCTGTCAGCGTCGTCAAGAGCGGCAAGAGTTCGGCGGCGCGCGACGCGCCCGCGCAGGGCGTCCTCCAGCCCGGCGGGGAGGTCGCACCCGGACCGGAGCGACAGGGCGGCCCTGACCTGACCGCTGTGGATGACCAGGCTGAGAGCGGCGGCGCTCTGCGCGTCCAGTGCGTGCGCTGCGTCAATGATGATGAGCACGGCCCGCTGTGACGATGCTGTGCCCGCTGCGCCCGATGTGAGCGCGGCCAGAGCGATCGCTGCGGCTGTCACCGCATCCGCGTCGGCGAACTCTGACGACTGTGACGGGAACGCGAGGGACAGCGCGCCGTAAGGAACCGAGGACAGTCCCTGGATTCCGGAGACGACCGTCGTTGGGACCGGAATCCCGAGAACCCGGTTCAGGGCGGAGGGGAGCGTCCGGAGCAGGGTGCTCGCCCCCATTCCCGCATCCCCGGTGACGACGACAGCCGACCCGGCATCGCCGAGCGCGGTCGCAAGGTCGTCACGAATGACGGCGCGACCGGTGACAAGTGCACGGAGGGGGGACGTGCGGTACATGGCTCCTTCGCAGACAGTTGGGGGAGAGTCCAGGCTATTCGCTTGGCCCCGGGGCAGGCGAGCACTACCCCTACTGTGGGGTGGTGCTGCGTTTCGTCGGTGTTGGCGCCGGTGTCGTCGCCTCAAGCAGCCTGTCGAGCAGACCAGGACCGTCCTGACGGACACCGTCGTGGTGGTGCACATCGTCAACGATGATCTGCATGCCTGCAACGGCATGTCCGGTGCGGAGTGACCCGTCGATGGGGACATACATGTCCTGACTGTAGGACACCGCCGCGACCGGAACCGTGTTGGTTGCCAGTCGCTCCAGGTCGTAGAGCGGTGGCCAGTCGGTGCGGTGCTCAAGGATCTCCGTTGCGGCGGCAAAAACGTGCAGGGACGGGTCCTGCTCAAAGTGCCAGGGGAAGATCATCTCGCCGGTGAACAGCGGCACCTCAGCGTCGGGGCTGAACTCCGGGCGCTCGTCGCGGGCGCGCTGCGCGGCCCACGCGGGAGCGGTTGGCGCGTAGATGGCCTCGTGCAGGGCGGCGTAGAGCGGGTTCGCCGCGAAGGACAGCTCGGCTCCGACGTCGGCAAGGAACGCGGCGCTCAGGTCATCAGCCGCCGCGTACCCGGTCAGCGCTCGCTCCACCAGGTAGTGCAGCCGGTCAAATCCGTTGGCTGAGCCGAGCAGGATGCCCAGCTGGAGGAACCGTTCCGGGGTGAGCGTCTCACCGGTCGGCAGGCGGTGCTCGCCCCGGCGCAGCAGCTGAACGATGCGGGTGACGCGGTCGCGGTCCTCCGGGTAGCGCTCAAAGTAGTCGGCGTTGCGGACGCGAGTCTGCTCGAAGGTGCGCCGGTAGATGCTGAGGGGGTCGGACTGGATGTCGGCCACGCCCCCGGTGATCATGGCGGCACTGAGCCCCTCCGGTGCCATCGACAGGTAGCTGAGGATGCAGAAGCCGCCAAAGCTCTGACCCAGGACGCTCCACGGCCGGTCGCCGATCAGGATGGACCGGATTGCCTCGGCGTCGCGCACGATGGAGTCGGCGCGGAACAGGCTGAGGAAGGTGGCCTGCTGCTGCGCTGTGCCCTGCGGGAGGGTGCGCGCGTCAACGATGGATGAGCGACCCGTTCCCCGCTGGTCAAGCAGCAGCACCCTGAACCGAGCCAATGCCGTGTTAATCCAGCCGGAGGGCTGAGCGGTGGGCCGGTCGGCACCGAAGCCCGGCCCGCCCTGGAACCAGACCAGCGTCGGCAGCGGGCTGCCGTGCTGCTCGCGGTGGGCCGTGTCCAGCTCCGGCCGGAACAGCTCGCGGGCGAACACGGTGATCTGCTCGGCGTTGGGCGCGGAGTGGTCAAGGGGCAGCGTGAACTCGTGCTCCAGCTGGACCAGGCCGTCGCGGTGGATGGTTGAGGTCCGCACCGGGGGTGTGCCGTCGGGGTCGCGGCGAAGGTACACGTCAACTCCCTCATCGTTGTTGGGGACAAAACCGCAGCGGCTGTACAGGTGCTCGGCTCGTGACCCGCGCAGGACG
>JBQELM010000180.1:0-5128 GCA_052103915.1 Mycetocola sp.
GCTGTCCGCACCGGCGACCAGTGCCTTGGCGATGTCACCGGAGTACTGCAGTCCACCGTCGGCGATCACGGGCACGTCGGCGGCCCGAGCGGCAAGCGATGCCTCGTACACGGCGGTGACCTGGGGCACGCCCACACCGGCGACAACACGGGTGGTGCAGATCGAGCCGGGGCCAACACCCACCTTGACCGCGTCAACGCCGGCATCGATCAGGGCCTGGGCCCCTGCGCGGGTGGCGACGTTTCCGCCGATGACGTCGATGTGCGCAAAGCTCTCGTCGGCCTTGAGCTTGGAGATGATGTCAATCACGCCCTGGCTGTCACCGTTGGCGGTGTCAACCACAAGCACGTCAACGCCCGCGTCACGCAGTGCCTCAGCACGCTCCCACGCGTCACCAAAGAATCCGATGGCTGCGCCAACGCGGAGTCGACCGTCCGCGTCCTTGGTGGCCAGCGGGTACTGCTCGCTCTTGACGAAGTCCTTGACGGTGATCAGACCACGCAGCTTGTTGTTCTCGTCAACAAGCGGAAGCTTCTCGATCCGGTTCTGTGCAAGCAGCGCCTGAGCCTCGTCGGGCTCAACACCCACCGGGGCGGTGATCAGACCGGTGGTGGTCATGACGTCGCGCACCAGGGTGGTTGCCTTGTCTGCGTCAAACACAAAGCGCATGTCGCGGTTGGTGATGATGCCGACGAGCGTGCCGTCCTCATCAACAACGGGGAGACCGGAGACACGGAACTGACCGCACAGCTCGTCAACGTCCTTGACGGTGGCGTCAGCGGTGGTGGTGACGGGGTTGGTGATCATGCCGGACTCGCTGCGCTTGACGCGGTCAACGTTCTCGGCCTGCTCCTGAATCGACATGTTGCGGTGCAGGATGCCGATGCCGCCCTGGCGCGCCATCGCGATGGCCATGCGGGACTCGGTGACCGTGTCCATAGCGCTGGAGAGCAGCGGAAGGTTGATTCGAATCCGCTTCGTCAGCCGGGTGGATGTATCTGCCTCACTGGGGATGACATCGGTGTGCGCCGGCAGTAGCAGCACATCGTCGTAGGTGAGTCCGACAAAGCCGAAGGGGTCGTTGTGTGTCACGTGTAGCTTCCGTCCGTGCGTTACGTCAGCGTGTTTGGCGCCGAGAGTCCTGATCCGTGTACCAATCCTAACGCCGTCACGACGAAGGTATTCCGCACGCTCCCGCTCAGATCGGCTGAGCACCGGCTGCACGGGGTGGACCACAGAAGGGGTTTGTTTTTTGTACGGACAACCCACCACAATCGGAACATGTCGCGCCCCCACGCTTCGTCGTCAGATTCGGCCCCCGAATCGCTCCCTGACGAGATCACAGCTCTGCTCACTTCCGGCACCATCACTCGTGCTGAACTCGCCGCCGCGCAGAGCAGCGCGGAGCGTTCAGGACAGGACCTTCTTGAGGCGCTGACCGACCTGGGGCTTCTGCGCACCGCGCCCGTTCCTGTTGTTGCTGATCCTGTCACCACAACGCAGCTGCACGCCCCCGCACCGGCCGCAGCAGAACCGGCACCGGCAGCAGAGGCACCTGCAACGGCGGCAGCGGCAGCAGTACCGGCACCGGAGGCACCTGCACCGACGGCACCGACGCCGCGATCCGCCGAGTTCGGCACGGTCAGCCGCTTCCTCGCCGAACAGTGGCTGATCGATGACACAACCACCAGCGGCACGGTCGTTCTACTCAGCGCCCGGGACCGTGACACCGCCTGGATTGCCGAGCGCGAAACGGAGCTTGGTCGTCCCGTCCAGGTCCGCCTCACACCATCGTGGGAGCTCAAGAACAGGATCATCGCCCAGTTCCCCGTTGAGGTCGCCGACGGCGCGGCCAACGAACTCCACCGACGCAACCCCCTGCTGTCGGCACGGGAAACCTTCTCACGCGGACAAAAGGTCGGTGGGCTCATCCTGCTGGCCATCGTGATCGTCGGGCTTGTCCTCGCACCGGTGCCCAGCATCATCGTCATCGTTGCGGCCCTCTCCCTGGCGTTCCTCGCCGGCACCGCATTCAAATTCTTTGTTGCCATGCGCGGCGCGCGTTTTGACGTGGTTGAGCGGGTCAGAGACGACGAGGTCAACGCGCTTGAGGACGACATCCTCCCCACCTACACCGTGCTTGTCCCGGTTTTCCGTGAGGCGAACATTGTCGCGAACCTGATCGACAATCTGGGTGGCATCGACTACCCGGCAGACCGGCTTGAAATCCTGATCCTCATCGAAGAGGAGGACGACGAGACCCGCAGCGCCATCACCCGCGCGGCTCCGCCAGCGAACATGCACGTTGTCACGATCCCGAAGGGACACCCGCAGACCAAACCGCGGGCATGCAACGTCGGTCTCACGCTGGCAACGGGAGAGTTCCTCGTCATCTACGACGCGGAGGACCGCCCCGACCCCGACCAGCTCAAGAAGGCACTGATCGCGTTCAGCAAGGGAGGCCCCTCAACCGTCTGCGTGCAGGCGGCCCTCAACTACTTCAACGCGACGGAGAACGTCCTGACCCGGATGTTTACGCTGGAGTACAGCTTCTGGTTCGACTACATGCTCGGCGGACTTGACCACGCCAAGCTGCCCATCCCACTCGGTGGCACCTCCAACCACTTCCGCACCTCAGCCCTGCGTGAGCTCGGCGGCTGGGACCCGTACAACGTCACCGAGGACGCCGACCTTGGCATCCGCGCCAGCGCGCTGGGCTACCGCGTGGGCGTCATCAACTCCACCACCATGGAGGAGGCGAACACCTCCATCCCCAACTTCATCCGTCAGCGCAGCCGCTGGATCAAGGGCTACATGCAGACCAGCCTGATTCACGCCAGGCGGCCGTTTGGCCTGATCAAAGAAATCGGGCTCAAACGCTTCCTCGCCTTTGTGCTGCTGATCGGCGGAACCCCGCTGAGCTTCCTCGCCGTGCTTCCGCTGCTCGCTGTCACGGTGATCTCGCTCTTTGTCCCGCTCAGCGCCGTCAACGCGATCTTCCCCGACTGGGTGCTCTGGGTCACGCTGCTGAACTTTGTTATTGGCAACTGGCTGATGGTGTACCTGAACATGATGGGCACCTTCAAACGCGCAACGTTCAACCTGCAGCTCTGGGCTCTGCTGAACCCGATCTACTGGATCCTGCACTCGATTGCCGCGTACAAGGGGCTGTGGCAGTTGCTCACCAAGCCGCACTACTGGGAGAAGACCGATCATGGCCTCACCACACAGAGCCACTGAGCCGATGACAGGGACACAGCCCGTGAGCCAGCCAACAACCACCTCGCTGATCCGCACGATCGCACCAAGCACGGTCGTGTCGGCTCGCAACGTCCGCTTTGATCCGTACCCGCTGAACCCGTGGGCGCGGTGGGGAATCCGTGCGCTCGCCGCCCTGCCGTTCCTCGCCCTGGTGTTCACCACCGACCAGCAGCTGTGGCAGTCGCTGAACACCCCCAACGCCGCTCTGTTGCTCCACGCGGACAGCATCGCCTTTAACGACTCCGGTGTCAGCTGGTTGGAGAGCCTCTACCCGCCGCTGCCCACACTCGTTGCCGCGTTCATCCCGTTTGGCATTACCGGTCTTGCCGTGGCCGGTGCCGTTGCCGCCGGCTTCTTCACCCAGCGCATCATCGAGGTCCTGCACCAGCACCGCGCGGGAACCGTGCTCACCGTCCTGTTTACGCTCGCCCTGGTTGCGAACCCGCTGTTTGCGTACACGGCCACCCAGAACCTTGCCGGTTTCCTCGCCCTGATGTTCTTTGGCCTTGGACTCAACGATGCGGTCCGTTTCATCACCTGGCAGAACACGCAGGCCGGCTTCAGGTCGGGGCTCTACCTGATGCTGTCCGGGTTGTCAGACACCAGCGGCCTGGCCTTTGTTGTGGCGCTGGTGGTGGCCGCTCCACTGTTCACGCTGGGGAGGAAGGGGCAGAAGGGCGCTCGAAAGGCCAACGCCATCGTGCTGGCCTTCCCCATGCTTGCGGTTCTGGCCACCGTGCTGTTCCTTCAGCTGGCGTTCCTGCACCGGTGGCCGTCATCGGACAGCTTCGGGTTCGGTTACCAGCAGGCCGCGTGGGACGGTCTGCTCGCCACAACCCAGGACGCTCGATGGATCGGCCTGCTCGCCCCGTTGCTCTGCGTTGTTGTACTGTCCATCGTGGTGAGACGTCCGGGAACGATCCTGGTTGCCACCCTGCTTTTTTCGGTTGTGCTCGCCGGCTTTGTGTTCGGACTTGTTCCCTCAGGATCGGCGGGTAACACCTTCATCATGCTGACGCTGATCATGATCGCGATCCTGCCCGCGGCGCGATCCCGCGGTCTCACCATCGGCATTGCGGCCATTGCAGCGGTCACAGCCGTTGTGCCCTGGGCCGCGGCATTCACCCGAAGCACGGTGACCGACTGGATCGAAACGCTGTTCACCGCCCTCCCGGTGTGAGCGTTGCGGGCGGACCGGTGAATCGTCGCGTTGTGGGCGTGACGCCGCTACACGCGGACTGTTGAGTCAGTGCGTTGTGAGCGCGTCGACGGAGTTCCGCGTCCGCTCAGCCGTCAGCCTGTGACCGGCGTGTGCGACGCCGCCGCGACTGCCGGATGGCGTCAGTCATGATGAGCGCCACGGCCACCCAGATGAGCGCAAAACCGGCGAGGCGTTCCGGTGGCATCGCCTCACCCAACAGCAGCACCCCGATCAGGAACTGCAGGATCGGCGCGATGAACTGAAGGAGCCCCATCGCCACCAACGGCAACCGTCGAGCACCAGCGGCAAAAAGCAGCAGCGGAATGGCCGTCACCGCACCGGACGCCGCCAGGGTCCAGAAATGAGCAGGCCCATTGGCAAAGAGGGTGAGGTCTCCGTTCACTCCCACGACCACAAGCAGAATCACGGAAACGGGAAGCAACCACAGCGTCTCCATCGTCAGGCCGGAGACCGCATCAACCCGAGGACCGACCGACTTTTTGACCAGCCCATAGAGGCCAAAGGTTGTGGCGAGCACAAGCGAGAGCCACGGCATCTGCCCGTAGCCAAGGGCCAGAACAAGAACCGCCACAACAGCAACGGCCACCGCTGCCCACTGCACCCCGCGCAGACGCTCCCTCAGCACAAGCACACCAAGCAGGACCG
>JBQELM010000181.1:0-5102 GCA_052103915.1 Mycetocola sp.
ACACCACAGCGCAGCGGCCGAGGTCAACACATCACAAAAATCGCCCTGCGAGAGCACCGGTGATGATGCATCGCAGGGCGATCCCTGTGTACGTGGGCGGTGAAGCTACCCGGCCGTCACGGCCACGTTGGCCAGATCCTGGGCCTGGGTCAGCGCCTCGCCCACCTCACGCTCGCCGCTGAACATCTCGTCAAAAATCGGCGTAAACACGGCCGCGCCATCCTGGTAGTTCACGCTTGACGGTGCAGGGATCGGGGTCTTGCCGGTCACGGAGTCAAAGAACGGCTTCACGTCAACGTCCTCAGACGACCAGTACGAGGTGAACGTGGACTCCGCCGCCGTGACGGCAGGAACGGCGCTACCGGTGGCACCGAGGAAGGCGTTCCCCTCCTCGCTTCCCATCCAGCTGAGCACGCGTTTGATCTGGTCCTGCTTCTCGCTCTGGGCATTACCCGCGGCAACAATGCCGTTTGTCACCGAGACCCGACCCTGCGGCCCCGACGCCATCGGGGCAACACCCCAGGTGAAGTCTGCGTCATCCGCGATGGTCTTCAGGTTGTAAACGCCCGACTGGAACAGCGCAAGCTTTCCATCGATAAAGGCGTCACGGCTGAAGTCGCCGTCCTTGTTTGTCTCTGACGCGGGGGGAGCAACGTGGGCGTCATTCACCGCTGAGACCAGGTACTGGAAGGCCTGGGCAGAGGCGGGCTCGGCGAAGGTGAACTGCTCACCCTCCTCAAACGTTCCGCCGTTTGAACCGATGTACGGCAACAGGATGGCCTGGAGGTCGTTGCCGATGTTGGTGCCGTACTGGGCGAGCTTGTTGCCCTTAAAGCCCTTCTCACCCGCACGCTTACCCGACTCATCAACGGTCAGCGACTTGGCGACGTCAAGGAAGGTGTCGGTGTCCTCGTCCGGGCTCCAGACCAGGCCGCCCAGGTCGGCTGGGTCAACACCGGCCTCCTCAAGCAGGTCGGCGTTGTAGTAGGTGGCGATGCCGGCGTCGTACAGCTGCGGGACACCCCAGAGCGTCTCGTCGCGTGTGAACTGGTCAACAACGCTTGGCTCCCAGGCGTTACGCGCCGTTGAGCCAAGAACCTCGTCAATGTTGAGCAGGTTGTTGCTGTCTGCGTAGCCAGCGTAGGTGGAGGAGTTCACCCAGAAGATGTCGTCAGCGCTGCCCGCGGCGACGTCGGTGCGCAGCTGGGTCCAGTACTCCGACCAGGGCACAACGTTGACGTCAACGGTGATGTCGGTGTTTGCCTTCTCAAATGCCGCAAACGATTCCTGGTAGGCCTCGGCAACCGACTCGTCCCACAGCCGAACGGTGACCGTTGTGGTGCCGTCGGGGTTCTGCGTGCTGGAGGGTTGACCAGCGGAGCAACCGGACAGCGCCAGCCCTCCGGTCACAAGGAGAGCGGTCAGGGCAAGGCGACGGGTACGCATACTGTTCTTTCTCGGCACAGCGCCACGGCGACGGGTACACGGTGGTGCGGCCTGAAATGGGGGGACGGACCCCACGATGGTAGTTCACCCGGCCAAAAACATCGAACCGCTCTGAGAGAACAGCACAGGGCTGACGCGCTCAGCCGGCACGCTCAACTGGCGGCGGTCAGGATGACAGGCCCGTCCTCCGTGATGGCGATCGTGTGCTCCGAGTGGGCGGTGCGCCGACCGTTTGCACTGCATAGCGTCCAGCCGTCGGCCGCGGTGATCAGCTGGGTTGTGCCATCCATCACCCAGGGCTCGATGGCGAGCAGGAGGCCGGGGCGCAGCACGTAGCCACGACCGGCGCGACCGGAGTTGGGGATGTGCGGGTCCTGGTGCATGGTGCGGCCCACACCGTGCCCGCCAAACTCCGTATTGATGCCGTATCCGGCTGCACTAAGGACCTCACCAATGGCGTGCGAGATGTCTCCAATCCGGTTGCCCGGTTGGGCAACGGCGATTCCGGCGGCGAGCGCCTCCTCTGTCGCACGGATCATGGTGGTGTCCTCCGGGGCCGCGGAGGAACCAACCGTGAAACTGATCGCCGCGTCGGTCACCCAACCGTTGACGCTGACCGCAAAGTCGAGGGTAAGCAGGTCACCGTCGGCAACGGCGTAGTCGAAGGGGAGACCGTGCAGAACGGCATTGTTGACGGAGGTGCAGATGACCTTTCCGAACGGCCCACGCCCGAACGATGGCGCGTAGTCCACGTAGCAGGACACGGCACCGGCCTGGGCGATGAGCTGCTCGGCCCACGCGTTGATCTGGAGGAGGTTGGTCCCCGGCACTGTTCGTCGCTTGAGCTCCTGGAGCGTTGATCCGACAAAACGGCCGGAGGCGTGCGCCGCCGCAACCTCTGTTGTGCTCAGAACGTCAATCACCATTACCTCCGTTATATAAATACCGGTATTAGTATAGGGGCATGGTCAGAGTTCCCCTCACAGAAGACGAACGTCAGCGCGGCGAACAGTTGGGCCTCCTGTTACGACAGGCCAGGGGGGACCGCACGATCGGCTCCATCGCCACCGCTGCGGGAATCTCACCAGAGACACTGCGCAAAATCGAGACCGGCCGGATCGCGACGCCCTCCTTCGCCACCATCGCCGCCCTCGCCGAGCACCTGGGGCTCTCACTTGACACGCTCTGGTCCCAGCTCGGTGGAGTTGGCGCGGCCGAGGAGGGCGCAACACTCAAGGACGCGTCCTAGCCGCGCACAGACCCCCGGCTAGCGAACCTCGGCCCTGGCACCCTGAACCGGTCGGTGCTCGGGGAAGGGCAGCTCAAGCGCGGGCCAGGCGGAGGCAAGGAACTCAGCATGGCGCTCGTCAAAGTCGGAAACGGCCTGACGTGAATCCGAGGCAAAGGCGACACCCAACCGCACGTTCGCCCAGTACTCGTCCCAGGAATCAACGACGGCCGTCGCCATCGTTGCGACCCGCTCAATCAGCTCCCACGCACGTTCCGGAGTTGTGAACTCTGCCACAACACTCATCCGGATAATCGCAATCAGACGCTGGGCGTCAGCTGGCCACAGCTGGGTTGCCGGACGCTCAGCGGCGGGAAGCGACAGCTCAGCAATCGTGAACTCATCCACCCCGGTGAGGCCGGACAGCCTGGCGGCCACCCGGTCACCCTCAGCAGTCCGAAGCGCGGCGGCAAAACGGTGCGACAGCGAGCGGGATGCGACAACGTCATTGATCAGGAGCTCAACGTCTGTTGGACCGGTGATCCGGGCCTGCGCGTCAAGGAAGTTCCGCAGGGTGCCCACATCCTCAAGCGGCAGGGTGATGAACGGCTGACCGGCTCGCCCCATCTGGAATCGAGCACGAACGGTTTCCGGCATCTCGGCCCAGCTCGGCCGGAAAGCGAGAGAGCCGTTCCAGCCCCCGAGCTCGTAGTCACCGTGCGCGTCAAGCGCAAGCAGCTGGAGTTGCCGAGGGGTTGGCTCAGCGGCAACGGAGAGCGCACGGTAGCGACGCTGCTCACGCAGCGGAAGACTCCGATCCCGGATCATCACCACGCACACGGTCACCAGCATCGCTGCCGCCATCCCGGCCAGGCAGACGGACTGCTGAGCATCACAGGGAAGGTCAGCGGAAAGCAGAGCGGCGATCCCGTAGCCAGCCGCTCCCGCAAGCGCAACGCCCACAACAACAAGAACAAGCCGCAACCGACTCCAACCGGGACGACGGCGAGCGCGTTGGCGGGTCACCTCGGTGCGGTGCCGCCAGCGCGGCCTGACGGGGAACTCGCGGTCGCCAAAATGGTTCTGCAGGGTCACCTGTTAACGGTACCGTTCCTTTTCTTTCCCTCGTCACACGCCTGCCCCGTCGATACACTCAGCCTGTGAACTCCCTGAACAGCAGCATCGGCGCATGGACCAACCGTTTTGGCGCGCTCGGCTGGCGCGTGCTCGCCGTCATCGTCATCACGATCGGCATCCTGCGCGTCTCAGGCCTGGCCACCGGTGAGCCCGTCTGGTCAGCGTTCCTGTTCTACACAACGCTGAGCAACGTGCTGTGCCTGATCTGGATGCTCATGAGTGCGATCCGCACCGTTCAGGACATCCGGGACGAGGGCTGGCGTGGGACGTCGTCACCGTCGCCACGCTTTGGCGGAGCGGTCATGATGGCGATCACTGTCACCATGCTGATCTATCTGGTGCTGCTCGCGCCGGCCGCGTATGCGCAGGAGGGTGACTACGAGCCGTTCACCCTGACCGACACCCTGGTCCACATCATTACCCCGCTGATCGTGATCATCGACTGGGCCGTGTTTGTGGGCAAAGGCCAGTTCCGCCGCGCAGACCCCGTGCTCTGGGCGATCATCCCCTACATCTACCTGGCGTTTGGGTTCAGCCGTGCAGCGCTTGGCGGAGACTTTGGTCCGGGCCGCGCCTACCCGTACCCGTTCATGAACGTCACCGACCTGGGTGTTGACGGTGTGGCCGCGTGGATCGCCGGGCTGACCGTTGCGCTCATCGCCGTTGGCTATCTCTACCTGCTGGCTGACGCGACGGTGGCTCGGGTGGTGCGGCACAGGGCCAACCGACCTGCGGAACAGACGACCGTGACGCAGGCGGCAGAGGAACACACGACACAGGGTCAGGCAGCAGCGGGCCAGCTGCCTGACCGGCAGACGTCTGCCGGTCAGGCGTTAGCGGATCAGGACTCGGCCGAGACCGCCCAGTAGTTCACCCCGGCATCGCCGGCGAACTCGTTGATCGCGGTGATCTCCTCGTCGCTGAACTCCAGGTTGTCCAGGGCCGCCAGGTTCTCCTTGAGCTGCTCTACGGAGGACACCCCAATCAGCGTGGACACCACGGCCGGGTTGTGCAGCACCCAGGCGAGAGCCATCTGGGCCAGGCTCTGCCCCCGCGACGCGGCGATCACGGCGAGGCCACGCAGTCGACGGCGCAAATCATCACTGACCTGGCGGTTGCGCGGAGAAGCTGACCCGGTTGCGACCGGTGCATCACCCAGGTAGCGGTCCGTCAGAAGGCCCTGGGCGAGGGCAGTGAAGGCAATCGCCCCACGGCCACGGCGGACAAGGACCTCGTCAAGCCCGTCCTCAATCCAGCGGTTCAGCAGCGAGTATGCGGGCTGGTGGATAAC
>JBQELM010000182.1:0-5044 GCA_052103915.1 Mycetocola sp.
CAACTACGACCAAGACAGCGAGCAACTGCGATACGACCTGCTCCGTGACGGCGACCGCAAGAACCTCATTATGAGTACCGATGCTTCCTCAACGTTCTGGAACCGTCCGGCGATGAGTTTCACCGACACCGGGGTGGCGGCGGGGGAGCACCGGTATCGGCTTCGCGTGACCGATGCCGATGGCAATGTCAGCTGGGGAGACACCGTCACCGTCACCGTGCGGTGAGGGCCTGCTGATCACGACAAAACCCCAGGGGTGCGCCGCGTATGTGACCGGCGCACCCCTGGGGCGTTTTGACTGTTCCTCAGGGCCGCGCCGGGATTTGATCCGTTGTTGAGGCCCTGTCGACGGCGCGCGCGGCGCGGAGTGCTTTCCACCAGGTCACGAGCAGCCCAGGGTGGCGAAGGAATTGACGGCGCCCGCCGCGCAGCATGATTTCAGCGACAACCGCCGCCGTGTGGCGGGACCAGTCCGCGCGTTGCGCTGTGCTGAGGTTCTTGAAGGCAAAGAGGGACCGGTTGTGAGCGTTGCAGCGGTAGTACAGTGCCGACTTGCCTGAACTCTGTTGGGTAGCACCAACCAGATGGATGGCGCTGATGTCGCTGGCCACCTCAAGACGTGCGCCCATCTCTCGGGCGCGCCAGCTCAGGTCAACGTCCTCCCAATAGAGGAAATAGTCTTCATCAAAACCACCAAGCCGTTGCCAGAGCTGATCGCTCACCGCCAGGCATGCGCCGCTCAACCACGGGACACGATGCTCGTTTTCTGGCAGTCGGCGTTGAGGACCAACCCTGCCGTCACTGAGATCAAGGACCGAGCCGTCAAACCACACGCGTCCATCGGCGCGGGTGATCACTGGCGACAGGATCAGATTCTGCTCCTCACGAACACGGCGCAGCAGAGTCAGGCAATCGTCGGCGCTGAGCTGTGCGTCGGGGTTGAGGATAAAAAACTCTGACGCCCCCAGCTCTCGTGCCCGTGCCACACCCTCGTTGATTCCCGGACCAAAACCGCGGTTGGTCGGGAGCGCAACGACCGACCAGCCGTGGACGGAGCCCAGGTGCTGAACCGTCGTTCGTTCGGAGTCGCTGCTGGCGTTGTCAACAACAACAACGATGCCGGGGAATTGCGCAGTCAGAGGGGCAAGCATCGTGCCAAGCAGTGCGCTTGACGCATAGTTCACAACAACGATTGCACCGGATTCGGGGTGCCTGTGTGGTGCGGCCGGAGTCGCCGGCTGTTCCAATGGTGGTGTCATGACGCCGGGGACTCCTCTGCGGTTGTGTGCGAATGCGCGGGGTGCTGCGGGCGTCCCCTCGACAGGAAAACAAGCCGGACGACGTGCATCAACTCACGGAGGTCGCGGCGAACCGTCGGGATGGCGGATGCGGCAGCGTAGACGGCGCAGGTGGCGATAAAGGCGAGGGGAATCTGGAGCCAGGGGCTGAGGCCAGACAGCCAGAGGGTTGCGACCCACGCAGCGCCGCTGGCGGTCAGCGCGAGCGCTCCAACGCGGCCAGCCCCGGCGCAGAGCCGAGCGACGGGGGTGGGGGCGGAGCGCGACAGCCACCAGATGGCGAGTGGCCAGGACAGCAGCGGTTCAAGAGCAAACCCGGCGGCAACACCGGCGATCCCCCACTGGGACCCAATCACGATGCACAGGATCTTGAGTCCCGCAGTGACAAGGGTGAAGCGGAAGAGCTGCCCGGTCAGGTTCTGCGTGACAAACGCCCAGTACGCGACAAAAGCGAGGGTGGAGAAAACACCGGCGACGGTGAGGAACTGGAGGACAGGGGTCGAGTCGAGCCAGGCGTCGCCGAGCAGAATCGTGACGATGGGCAGCGCTGCGCCACCGATAAAGGCGAGGAGCGGAACAATCGTGTACCCCATGACCAGCTGGGCTCTGACCAGGTAATCGTCAAATCGTTTTCTGTCGTCCTGGATGCGCGACAGGACGGGGATGGCGACCCGGGAGAAGGGGGCGCGGATCTGCTGGAGCGGGTTCATCAGGAGTGTGAAGACGCGACTGTAAAGGCCGACGGAACCGGCGCCAAAACGATAGCTGATGACAAAAACATCCATGTTTTTGGCCAGGTAGTTGACCAGCTGAGTCGCAACCATGTTCCAGCCAAAGCGGTAAAAGCCGCCCATGTCTACACCGCGGCGCGGCAGCCCAGGCAGCCACCCGCCAACGGGAAGGACAAGGGCAAACGACACCACTGCGATGGTGACAGTTTGGGCAACAAGTGCCCAGGTGCCGCCCCCGGCAAACGCAACCGCGATGGCCACGAGCGATCCGACAAGCGGCGACACCACATCGATGACCGTGAGCGCTCGGAAACGCAGCTGCCTGTTGAGGTCGGCTCTGTGCTGTGTCTGCAGGCCGTTGAATGCAAAGGTGGCGGCAATGCCCATAACCAGAGGAGCGAGGTGGGGTGCCGAGTACAGGAAAGCAACCAGCGGGGCTGCAAGGAACACCAGGATGGACAGCGCGCCACCGATCGCGGTGTTGACCCAGAACAGTTGTGTTCGCTGTGCGGTGCTGAGCGTCCGCGCCTGGATTGCCGCGTTGGACAGGCCAAAGTCGCGGAAGATCTCTGATACGCCGACTACCGCCATCAGCATGGCAAAGTGGCCGGTCTCCGCCGGTGTCACGAGCCGTGCGAGCACTGCCACGGTGCCGATCTGAATCAGGATTCGGGCCACCTGCCCAACCATGGTGATGGCAGCGCCGCCTGCGGCCGTGCGACCGAGGGAACCCGGAGCGGGCGTGGCGGTGGGGATGCGGGGCACGGAAAAGCTCGATTCCTGACAGGGGGGAGTGAAATGTGACGAAGGCTCAGATAAGGTTAGCTGACGGGGCAACATTTTGCGCCCCAACGTCGTGCCTGGCCCATCGAGCCGGGCTTTTTCTGGGTGCACAGTGTGCCCCACCGTGTTTCAGGGGGAAGAGCAGCGCATGAAAGAGGCCGTTATTGGCGTTTTGACCTATCGTCGACCGGAGGACATCGCGGCGATACTCCCGGAGTTGCAGCAGCAGCTGCCCACGGTGCCCGAGTCGTGGACGGCCCGGATCGTGGTGGTCGACAACGATCCTGACGGTGGTGCTCGGGACCAGATCAGCGCAATGACTGATGCGGCGGGTGGTGACGGTCGGATTCGCTACCTGCACGAGGCAACACCCGGTATCGCGGCAGCGCGGAACAGGGCGCTTGATCACGCGCTCGCCGAGGGCGCCGATGCGCTGATCTTCATCGATGACGATGAGCGTCCGTCTGACGGTTGGCTTCGTGAGCTCATCATGGCGCACGAGCGGTTTGGGCTGGCCGGGATTGCCGGTCCGGTTGAGTCGGTGTTTCAGAGCGAACCGGAACCGTGGGTCAGCGCTGGACGTTTCTTTGAGCGTCAGCGTCCGGCCACGGGGACGCGTGTCCAGGTTGCTGCGACCAACAACCTGTTGCTGAACCTGAACACCATTAGGGCGATCGGTGTGCGCTTTGACAATGCCTTTGGGCTTGTGGGTGGCTCTGACACGCTCTTCACCCGGTCTCTTGTGGCTGCGGGGGGAGAGCTGCGATGGTGCGCCGAGGCACTGGTCACCGACGTGGTGCCCGCCTCCCGGGTCCGCCGGGACTGGGTGATTCGGCGGGCGTACTCGAGCGGCAATTACTGGGCGCTCACCTCTCCTATCGTGACCGAGGGAGCTGTCGCGCGGGGAGTCGTGCGGGTGCGGGATGCGGGGAGGGGCGTTCTTCGTATCGGCGGCGGCGGTGTGCAGGCAATCGGTGGCCTCCTGAGCGGTTCACTCGGGCGACGTGCGCGTGGTGTTCGGACGATGGCGCGTGGTGCCGGCATGGTGACCGGATCCCTGGGGGTCCGTTACCAGCAGTACCGGCGTCCGGCGCATGAGCAGTAGCGCCGTCGTTCCGGACACGATCGTCAGCATGGACGGTCTCCTCTGAGCAGTGGACCGTGACGGGCCCCGGACGGCGGTAGCGCACCGTGACGAGCCCTGGACGGCGTCGTTCACCGTGACGAGTCCTGGACAGTGAGCAGTGCACCGTGACGAGCCCCGGCCGGTAAGCGCTGGGCCCTCGACGCGTTATGTGCGAACGGTCCTGCGCCGGCGGACGCCGTGTTCTGGGGCGGTCGGTGCCGGTGTTACCCGCCTTCCGCGATGCGTCAGCGCCTCGCGGTAGGCCTCACGGTGAGCGGTACCCGCCGCCTCCCAGGTGCGCCCGCTGAGATTGGGCTGCCCGCTGGCCTGGCGGCGAATGACCGCCAGCGCTCGGGTCAGGGCCTCAGGACTGAGGGCCCCGCTGAAGAGCTGTACCCAGGTGTGTCCGACCTCCTCGGCGAGCGCCCGGGTGACCGGGTTGTCCGGAACAAGTACCGGCCGGTCAAGGGAGAGCGCCGCGAGGCCACCGCCCGAGTTCAGCATTGCGGGATAGGGCAGAACAACCAGCTCCGCTTCGCTGATTTGCCGAGAGAAGTCGTCGTCACTCAGAAACTCAGGAACCAACCGAACACGGGGGTCCCGACCGGCAAGGGCCCGGAGTTCGTCAAGGATCTGTGCGTTGATCGGCTTGCCAGCCACGCTGAGACTGATGCTTTGGTCCGGTGATGCGACAACAGCGCTGATGAGGGTGCCGATGCCCTTGTACGGCCGGATCAGGCCAACGCAGCTGAGCCGTCCAGGGATTGCGCGGGGGTGCGGGGAGTGGCGGTACCACTCCCGGTAGTGGCCGTGCAGGATGGTGCGCTGCGGCCGATCGCCGAGCGGTGGGGTCTGCCCGTTGAGATCGATGGTGAGTTGAGTGGCACGTGTGATGCCGTTAAGCAGCGCGCGTGTGAGGAAGGGAACGTCTTCGTGGGAGCCGATGTTGTGCTGGGTCCGCACCACGGCGGTTCGCGTGATTCGCCAGCGCAGCAGGAGGAGCGCTGTGGTGAGGCGCCGGAGTTGAGTTTTGAGCGGCGAGGAACCGGCAGGCAGGATCTCGGGCCAGTGAACGTGGAAGACGTCGTAGCGTCCCCAGAGCGCCC
>JBQELM010000183.1:0-5032 GCA_052103915.1 Mycetocola sp.
ACCGGAGGCGTTCAGCTCCTCAGCGGGGAAAAACGCCAGGAACGGAACACCAAAGGAAATCGCCGTCGTCAGCACGGGGTCGTCCAGCTTGGACCGCACCCACACGGTGACGGCACCAACAACAACACCAACCGCAATGGCCACCAGCACCGCGTAGGCAAAGTCGCCGATAACGCCCCAGAAGCTGACCGCACCGGCCGTCGCCGCAATGGCCGAGCGCAACAACACCAGAGCGGTGGCATCGTTCACCAGCCCCTCGCCCTCCAGCACCGTCACCAAACGAGGGGGAAGACCCAACCGCTTACCGATCGAGGTCGCGGCAACCGCATCGGGAGGGCTCACAACGGCGCCAAGAGCGATCGCGGCCGGGAGTGACAGGTCAGGAAGCAGCCACCACAGCAGCAGACCGATCACACCGGCAGAAACAATGACAAGCCCCACGCTGAGGCCCGTAATGGCCTTCATGTTGCGCCTGAAGTCAGCGATCGGCACGTTGACGGCCGCCGAGTACAGGATCGGCGGCAACACGATCATCAGGATCCAGTCCGGCTCGATCTCAAGCTCAGGTGCGCCGGGGATGTACGAGCAGGCCACGCCAACAAGCACAAGAAGGATGGGTGCGGCCACACCGATCTTCGGCGCGACATAGGACACCGCCACAATGATGAGCAGAGCGGCGACAGCCAGTACGGCCATTTCGGTCATGGATGATCCTCCTCACACACGCGGGACGACCCCCGAACCCACGTCACGGCCAGATTACTGTTCAGGTTTGGTCCGCAGCGGCGAACGCGCATCGATGATGCGGGTGATGTACTCGGCAAAGCGGTGCAGATCGTCCGCGCTCCAGGCGGAGAGGATGCTGTGCATGTCAAGCGGGCCGTCCGGCACAATATCGGCCAGCTGCTGACGGCCATGGTCGGTCAGCTCAAGAAGCCTGGCCCGCCCATCCTCCGGGTCCGGCACCATGCGGGCCAGGTCGAGTTCAGACAGGTGGCGCAACTGCCTGCTGACAACGCTGCGGTCAACAGCCAGACGCTCAGCGGCGAGCGACGGGGACAGCGAACCGTTTCGTTCAATCAGCCGGAGAAGCTTGAGGCCAAACGGCTGCAGATCGGGATCAACGGCGAGCGCCGCGGAGCGGACAGCGGTCCGGATGTGACCGGCAATTGCCGACATGCGCTCCTGAACCTCGGCCACGGCGGCCGCAACCTCAGGACTCACAGCGACATCGGCGGCAGGCCGACCGGGGTCTGAGACCTCCGGACTCACCGCGTCATCGGTGACGGATCGATCGGGATCCGTCCCCTCCGGGGCGGGGCTCTCCACGCTGCGATCTGCCACTGTTGTACTCCTTGACCCGGGACAGCGCTCCCTCTGGAGAAGCTGTCCCCTTATTTTGTCACCCGTTGCCACATAGCTACACCAACCCAACTAAGGCTAGGCTAAGTTCCAGCGAGTGGGCAGGTGCCCGCATCCCCAAGACGAAATGGAGGGCCAGTGGCCCACAACTGGCAGCGCAGTGTTCTGCGCCTGATGCGCGTCGCCAACCACCCCGTCACCGTTGTGGCGGTTGACGACCCAACGCCCTGGTACCGACGCATCACCTTCCACGCCCCCGAGCTGGCCGAGGGCCTTGAGGTGTTCCCCACCCTGTGGCTCCGCCTGTGGGTCCCCAACACCAGCAAGGGCGAGGGCTTCCTGAGCCAGCGTGGGTACACCGTTGTGGACGTCCGTCCCGAGGATGGCACCTTCGCCCTGGAGTTTGTGTTGCACGATGTCGCCGGTCCCGCCGGAGACTGGGCCAGGCAGATCACCACGGGAACGCAGACGGAGGTTGCCCTCACACCCGCGCACATCTCGCTTCCGGAGGGCACAACCGAGGTCATCCTCGCCGGCGATGTCACCGCGCTCCCCGCGATCAACAGCTGGCTCGACAGCATCCCCGACTCCGTGAGCGCGCACGTCTACGTTGAGGACGGCCACGACGACCGCGAGCAGCTGCCGCGCTCCGAACGCTCCGGAACAACCGCATGGACCTGGGTCACCCCCGGCACCGAACGCGGCACCGAGCTGGCCCGTGCGGTTCAGGCACAGCACCCGAGCGGGCACGCGTCCCTGTATGCCTGGGCCGCGGGAGAGAAGTCACTCATCAAGCAGCTCCGACCGGTGTTCCGTGACGGGCTCGGCCTTGACCGCAGCAGACACTTCACGCAGTTCTACTGGATCGAGGGCCGTAACGCCGGCTAGCGGCGTTCCACCCGGCTCTCCCCGCGCGGCATCGATACGATGCAGTGACACAGAGGTCATCCCAACGTTGACGGTGGCCACCCGTTGAGGGGAGAGCGCACATGACCACAACCACACCGGACGGAAGCGCAGGCGACGCCAACTACGCGGTGATCGGGTCGGGGTACGCCGGCTACCGGCGTCCGGAGCCCCGTTTTGCCGCGGCCATCGAGGACGCTTTTGGCGACGCACGCACCGTCATCAATGTGGGCGCGGGGGCAGGGTCCTATGAGCCACGCGATCGGGAGGTGACCCCGATCGAGCCGAGCGCGTCCATGCGCGCCCAGCGGCCAGCGCACCTGGCCCCGGCGATCAACGCGTCGGCCGAGGCTCTGCCGTTCTCCGACAACACCTTTGACGCAGCGCTGGCGTCGTTCACCGTGCACCAGTGGGGCGACCTGGCCACGGGGCTGAGGGAGCTGCGCCGGGTCACCCGCGGTCCCGTTGTGGTGCTCACCTGCGACCCGGAACACCTCGACCGGATGTGGCTGGCGGAGTACGCTCCCGAGCTCATTGCCACGGAGGCGAGACGGTACCCGGCCATCACCGACATCGCTGCGGGCCTGGGCGGAACGGTTGAGGTGCGCCACCTGCCCATCCCGCACGACTGCACCGACGGGTTCTCCGAGGCGTACTTTGGCCGTCCCGAGGCGCTGCTTGATCCCGGCGCACGGCAGGCCAACTCGGCATGGAGCTTTGTGGATGCCTCCGTTGCCGAACGGTTTGTCCGGGACCTGAGCGCCGACCTGGACTCCGGTGCCTGGGATGCCCGGCACGGTGACCTGCGCACGACCCCGGAGTTTGACGGCTCACTGCGACTGGTGATCTCACGCCCGGAGACCGGAAGCACACGCCCGGAGACCGGAGGCTCACGTTTGTGACCCGCCGCGCGTCTGCAGAGTGTGAGTATGAAAAAGCCGTTTGAGCGTGTGGTCTCCGAACACGGGGCCACCGTTCTCCGTGTGTGCCGTGCGGTGCTCGGGTCACACACCGACGCCGACGATGCCTGGTCGGAGACCTTCCTCTCGGCGCTGAAGGCCTATCCCGACCTTCCCGACGACGCAAACGTGCAGGCCTGGCTGGTGACGATCGCGCACCGCAAGGCGATCGATGTCACTCGCAGCCGTCAGCGCCAGCCCGTCACGAGTGACCTCCTGCCAGAACGGGCAGACCCCTCCGCCGACCCGGCCGCAACGGATCACGATCTGTGGTCGCGGGTGGCGGGTCTCCCGCCCAAGCAACGTCAGGCCGTCGCCTACCGCTACCTGATTGGGCTGCCCTACCGCGAGATCGCCGGGATCCTTGGCGGCACGGAGACAGCAGCGCGGCGCGCAACGTCCGACGGTGTGGCCCGGCTCCGTCGGGACAGCGCGGTGCAGCGCCCACCGACTCAACCGGCATCAGCACCACAGGCAGCACCGGCACCAACACCAACACCAACACCAACACCAACACCAACACAGGGAGGTTCCTCATGACCACATTCAGCACGGACGAGACCGTCATCGCCGAACTCTCCGCGACGCAAGCGCCCGCTCCCGAGCTGGACGCGCACCTGGAGGCACTCCAGCGTCGCCTCGCCGTCCGCGCCCACGGTGCCCGGCTGCTTGATGTCAGCTACCGCCTCCTCGACAGCCCGGTCGGGTCGCTCCTGGTCGCCGCCACCGACACGGGTGTTGTGCGAGTGGCCTACGAGTCGGAGGGCTTCGACGCCGTCCTCGATGCCCTCTCCGAGCGCGTCAGCGCCAGGGTGCTTCGCTCACCAGAGCGGCTTGACACCGTTGCCGCGCAACTCGAGGAGTACTTCGCCGGCTCCCGCCGCGACTTCACGGTCGCGGTCGACGATCGCTTGGCCGCGGGGTTCAGGCAGAAGGTTCAGCGCCTACTCCCCGCGATCCCGTACGGCAGCACGCGCAGCTACGCCGACATGGCCGCGGCGGCCGGTAGCCCCAGGGCGGTCAGGGCGGTAGGAACAGCATGCGCCACCAACCCGCTTCCGATCCTGGTTCCGTGCCACCGGGTGCTCCGCAGCGACGGCAGCGTGGGCGGATACGTGGGCGGCGACGCGGCAAAGCGTTCACTGCTCAGCCTGGAACGGAGCAACGCGTGACCGCTGCTCGCGCGGCGGAGGGTGGTCCCGTCGCCGGTCCGGACGGCCTCCTCCGAACCCCCTGGGCACTGGGTGACCCCCTCCTCACCAGGTACTACGACACCGAGTGGGGTGTGCCCGTGCGCACCGAGCAGGGACTGTTTGAACGGATCAGCCTGGAGGCATTCCAGTCGGGCCTGTCCTGGCTGACCATCCTGCGCAAACGCGAGGCGTTCAGGTCAGCGTTTGCTGACTTCGCCGTTGACCGTGTTGCCGCCTTCACCACGGAAGACGTTGACCGGCTTCTCGCCGATGCCAGCATCGTCAGGAACAGAGCAAAAATCCTCGCGACCATCGGCAACGCTCAGGCGACGCGGGCGCTCCGCGACGGCGACGGCCTGCCAGCCCTGATCTGGTCCTTTGCTCCGAGCACCCCGCTGGAACCCCGCACCGTGCACGAGGTCCCCACCCGTTCAGCCGGGTCCGTCGCCCTCGCCGCGGCCCTGCGCTCACACGGCTTCCGCTTTGTGGGACCAACCACCGCCTTTGCGCTCATGGAGGCGGTCGGGATGGTTGATACCCACCTGGTCGGCAGCCACCGGCGAGGCGTCAACACCAGCGGAGCGTAAACACCGGCGGAGCATAGACAACGAC
>JBQELM010000184.1:0-5019 GCA_052103915.1 Mycetocola sp.
GCGGAGAAGATCGAACCGATCCCTCCCCCGGCCACTCCGGCAACGTACGAGCCCCAGGACGCTCCGCCGACACTCAGCACCAAGCCAATGACGGCAAGGACGGCAACAAGTGCACGCGAGGACGAACTCAACGAGACAAGTTTCACCAGGCGCAGGGTGTCAAGAGTCAGCACAAGGAAGAGGACCGCATAGACCGCGAGGAGAACCTGAACGATGATGAGGAACCAGGGGTTCAGCGCCACGGAGAGCAGCCAACTGCGCGCGGTCAGAAACAGGATCAGGGTGACAATCCCCAGCGCCCACATCGTCAGCGTGGCGCTGAGGCCGATACGGCCAAGCCTCTTGTTACCAGCGAGCACCTGAGCTGATCCGGGAATCAGCACGTTCAGCACGACAAGCCACCAGGCACGCCGGCCCATGACCTGAGTAGCCGAGGTGTCCGGTTCACGCAGCGGCTGCGTCATGCTCAGGCTCATCGCTGTGAACGCAGAGCCTGGCGCTTGATCTCAACCTGATCGTTCAGGTCACGACGGTACTGGTCCAGCTTGTCTCCGAGCTCCTTATCAACGCTGCCAAGGATCGACACGGCGAGAAGACCGGCGTTTTTTGCACCGCCAATCGACACAGTCGCCACGGGGATTCCCCCCGGCATCTGAACAATCGACAGCAGCGAGTCCATGCCGTCAAGGTAACTCAGCGGCACCGGAACGCCGATGACGGGAAGTGTCGTGACCGCGGCCACCATGCCGGGCAGGTGCGCCGCCCCGCCAGCCCCAGCAATGATTGCTTTGAGCCCACGATCACGGGCCGTCCGCCCGTACTCAACCATTCGCTCGGGTGTGCGGTGGGCAGAAACAACATCCACCTCGCAGGGGACACCAAACTCGTCAAGGATGGCAACGGCATCCTTCATGACGCGCCAATCAGAATCGCTACCCATGATGACGCCAACACGGGGGGTGGCTGCCTGCTCTGCGGTGGAAGAAGGTGAAGACATGGGCACCATCGTAGAGTGCTCAAACTGGGGAACCACGCCACGGCGCGCGACGGGCCCCAGACTGCTCACCGCAACTCAGCTCTCGTCAGCAAAAACCTGAGCGACTGCTCGCGCGTCGGCCAGGACCGAATCAACGTCCGTGCCGATCAGGTTGACGTGACCAACCTTGCGCCCCGGACGCGACTGCTTGTTGTACGAGTGCAGCTTGGCGTTGGGGTTGAGCGCGGCCGCACGATCGTAGCGGTCAGGAAGCGACTGGCCAGATGGCCCACCCAGCACGTTGATCATGACAGCGACGGGCGCAAGCGGGTCTGTTGCCCCCAGGGGAAGGTCAAGAACCGCACGCAGGTGCTGTTCAAACTGACCGGTCACCGCACCGTCCTGACTCCAGTGCCCCGAATTGTGCGGGCGCATGGCCAGCTCATTCACCAGGACCCGACCATCAACGGTTTCAAAAAGCTCAACGGCAAGAACACCCGTCACCTGGAGGCCCTCGGCAACGCTGACGGCAATGGCCGCCGCTGTTTCCGAGGCGGCGCCGTCGGAGTGGGGAGCCGGAGCGATAACCTCAGCGCACACACCGTCCTTCTGAATGGTCTCCACCACCGGCCAGAGGGCGTATTCTCCGCTGGGGCGTCGGGCGATCAGCTGGGCAAGCTCACGGCGGAACTCAACAAATTCCTCAACGAGCAGGCTTCCGCCGTTCCCGTCCTCTGCCAGGGAAGCAAACCAGTCGGCGGCCTCTGTGGCGTGCTCAATAACCCGAACACCCTTACCGTCGTAACCGCCGCGAGGCGTCTTGATCACCACGCGCGGGCCGTGGGCAGAAATGAATGCAGCCAGTTCATCGGCATCGGAGACCTGCGCCCAGGCCGGAACGGGGAGCCCAAGCTCAGCCACCCGCTCACGCATCAGCAGCTTGTCCTGGGCGTACAGCAGAGCATCGGGACCGGGGTGCACGCTCACGCCGTCGTCAACCAGTGCACGCAGAACCGCCTGCGGGACGTGCTCGTGGTCAAAAGTGACAACATCAACCGTTGAGGCGAACTCACGAACCGTGCTGAGGTCCCGGTAGTCGCCCACCTGGGTGGCGGCGAGTGCGGCGGGAGAGCCCTCGGCCTCGGCAAGAACACGAATCTCGATGCCAAGCTCAACAGCGGGGGCAATCATCATCCGTGCCAGCTGGCCTCCGCCAATAACGCCAACCCGCTTCATCTGTTCTCCTCACGCAACGCCAGTGATCCGATACCTATCTTTGCGCATCATGAGGCCACAACAGAACTGACCAGCGCGTTCTATCCCAGGATTCCCGTTGCGTCCGTTCGCGGCCGCGCTGACTGGGAACGCTCAACAAGTTCCGTCAGCGCATCCGCCACTCTGCTCGCACCGGCAACGTCGTCAAGCGCAAGCGGCGCATCAATGCCGTTAGACAGAGTCACCGTCCCGGAACGGACAAGCGTCTGGATTGGCCCACGACGAAGAGTGACGGTGTAGCCCCGCGAATGAAACATCTCGCGCCTGGTGCGGATAAAAACACCGTGCTTCACGATCACTCGACGCGAGGTGACCGTGTATCGCCGGTTCGCCCAGATCAGAAAAGGCAACACGCAGCCAAAAACCGCAACCACAACGGCCGGACCGATCAACAGCCACACCTGCCAGGTCTCAGCGGTGAAGCCCAGAGCAAACGGAACAAGCCCGCAGAGCGCGATAAAAAGCAGAGAAGGAAAAACGAGTGCCTTGGCGCTGGCCCGAACGTGCGCGACGATCCACTCCGTTGGGACAAGAGGTCGCTCATCGTCGGCGTCACGCGCCCCCGACCAGTCCACACCACTCATACGTCTATTCCTACCATCGGCTGCCCCGCACACGGCACGCCGCACCGACTCTCCCCCGTGTCGGGGGCCAGAACCGGGACAGCCTCACCAGATCTCAATTCAGAGTGGGCGAAGGTGGGTGACGTCGCCCGCACCAACAACGGTGACGGTGCCGTCATCCGCGGTGATAATCAGCTGGCCTGACTCATCAATTCCCGTCGCCGTTCCCACACACTCGTCGGCTGGACGAATCGCTCTGACACGACGCCCCAGGGTGGAGCAGAGTGCCTCAACGCGCTCGCGCACCCCGGAAGCGACCGGGTCACCACCCGCCGCCTTCCAGTCGTCAACAAGGCCAGCAAGTCGGGCAAGATAGGCGCTGGCAACCCTGTCATTCGGGACATCGTGAATTCCACGCATCACCAGAGACGTTGCCGAATCCACCGGTCGCTGCTCGTCCGTCATCGCGGTGTTGATCCCGGTCCCCACAACAACACGGCGCGGCGACCCCTCCCTCAGCTCGCAGAGGATGCCGCTGATCTTTAGACCGTCGACCAGCACATCGTTTGGCCATTTCAGTCGAGCGTCAAACCCGGGAGCAACATCCTCAAGCGCGTCACACACAGCAACTCCGACAAGAAGAGGAAGCCACCCCAACCGTTCCACCGGGATGACATCCACATCAATCAGCGTTGACAGTGCGAGCATGGCGCCAGCCGGCGCCTCCCAGACCCGGCCCTGACGGCCACGTCCGCCGTTTTGCTCAACACTGAGCACGGTCGTCCCGTCCGGCAGCTGCGGGTCATCACCCAGCGCTCGCGCCAACTCATCAGAGGTGGAACCCACCGCTCCAACGGCAATCAGTCGACTCGCGATGGCTGAGGTCAAGGGGTAATCGCTGTGCGTGCTCACCCGCCAAGCGTAACCTCGCGGGGCCAATCTTCCCCCCACCTCCACAACCGATCACGACTCTCCTTGTAGCGATTCTCCACCGGCGGCTCCTGGTGGCACCGCTAGAGTGAAACGCGTGAGCGATGACCTGAACACTCCCGACGGCCCCGATCTCAGCACCACCGCAGGGAAGATCCGGGATCTCCAGAACCGATACCACGAGGCAGTGGTCGCCTCAGGCGAAGCTGCCATCGCCAAACAGCACGCCAAAGGCAAGCTGACGGCGCGCGAGCGGATCACCGAGCTGCTTGACCCGGGCAGCTTCGTTGAGATCGACGAGTTTGTCCGCCACCGCACCCACGCGTTCGGCATGGAAAACAAGCGACCCTACGGTGATGCCGTTGTATCCGGTACCGGAATGATCAACGGACGCCAGGTTGCGGTTTATGCCCAGGACTTCACCGTCTTCGGCGGATCACTTGGTGAGGTCGCCGGTGAGAAGATCATCAAGGTCATGGACCTGGCTCTTCGCCTCGGCATCCCCATCCTCGGCATTCTTGACTCCGGCGGAGCACGCATCCAGGAGGGTGTTGTCGCCCTCGGTAAGTACGGAGAAATCTTCCGGCGCAACACCGCAGCCTCCGGTGTGATCCCGCAGATCTCGATCATCATGGGCCCGGCTGCGGGTGGCGCTGTGTACTCCCCAGCCTTGACCGATTTTGTCATCATGGTCGACAAGACCTCACAGATGTTTGTCACGGGGCCGGACGTTATCAAGACCGTCACCGGCGAGGACGTCGGCATGGAGGAGCTGGGCGGTGCGCTCACCCACAACACCCGTTCCGGAGTCGCGCACTACCTGGCCGAAGACGAGCACGATGCACTCGGGTACGCCCGAGCCCTCATCGGGTTCCTTCCCGACAACAACATGTCTGACGCTCCCTCATACGACAGCGACCCCATCCTCGAAACGACAAACGACGACAGGGAACTCAACACACTGATTCCCGACTCGGCCAACCAGCCGTACGACGTCAAGACCGTCATTGAGCATGTGGTTGACGACGCCGACTTCCTTGAAGTTCAGCCCCTCTTTGCACCCAACATTGTGATTGGTTTTGGCAGGGTGGACGGACGCTCGGTTGGAATCATCGCCAACCAGCCCTCTCAGATGGCGGGAACGCTCAACATCGAGGCCGGAGAAAAGGCCAGCCGATTTGTCCGGTTCTGTGACGCCTTCTCCATTCCGATCCTCACCCTCGTTGATGTTCCCGGCTACCTTCCCGGAACCGACCAGGAGTGGACCGGTGTGAT
>JBQELM010000185.1:0-5015 GCA_052103915.1 Mycetocola sp.
TCAAAACGGATGGTGCGGGTGCCGTAAGAACCGTTGTCAAGAACGGTCTCGGCAAATTTGATCTCTGGACCTTCCAAGGTCACTTCTCCTTCGTGTTGGCGCGTCAACACCCGACTTCAGGAGCAGGATCCGGCAGTACATACTCAAGCGATCATCGCCCGGGTGTCCGGACGCAGCTTGGCTGATCTCCAGTAGAAGGACGCCATCTCACTCAGATGGAGAACCACCACCGAGGACCAGCTTCCTGCCGGTCTGCTCCACGTGATCCGGTCGTATCGGATGACACGACCACTTCTGAGGCTAGCAGAGGCCCGGCCAAACGCACCGGAACCGGTGCGGACGGCCGGGAATCCTCAGCTGCTACGCGCCCTGCACAGGATGCGCCCCGTCAACGGACGCGTCAGCCACACTCGAGCGGCCGAGCACGGAATGCCGCCTGCCGTAGAGGTAGTACACGGCAATTCCCAGAACCAACCAGATCGCAAACCGAATCCAGGTATCCACGTGCAGGTTCAGCATCATCCAGACGCACAACACCGCGGAGAGGATCGGAAGGACGGGCGAAAACGGAACCCGGAATCCCCGCTTCAGGTCGGGCCTCTTTTTTCTCAAAACCACGACTGCGATGGACACAAGGACAAAGGCGGAGAGCGTACCGATGTTGATCATCTCCTCAAGAACGTCAACGTTTGTCAGCCCGGCAAGCAACGCAACCAGGATGCCGCCACCAATCTGAATTCGAGCGGGCGTCCGCCGGGCGTCACTTGTTCTGCTCCACGATCGCGGAAGAAGTCCATCACGACTCATGGCAAACACAACCCTGGCCAGGCCAAGCAGCAGAACCATGATCACGGTCGTCAAACCGGCAAGACTCCCAATCGCGATGACCTGACCGGCCCAGTCAGCTCCAACGGCAACAAACGCGGTCGCCAGCGACGGATCCTCCGCACGGGCAAGCTCGGTGTACGGAACCATTCCGGTCAGAACGAGGGAGACTCCCACATAGAGAAGAGACACCAGAACGAGGCCGCCGATAATCCCTCGGGGCAGTGTGCGCTGTGGGTCTTTGGTCTCCTCCGCACTCGTGGCCACAACGTCAAAGCCGATGAAGGCAAAAAACACCAGGGCCATCGCAGAGAGCATCCCAAATACCCCGTACTGCGCGGGAGGTTGACCGCTAATAAAGGCAAAAAGCGACTGCGTCATCACGTCGGCCTCGCCATCGGCTGCGGGGACGGCTGGCGGGATGAACGGACTGTAGTTGTCACCATTGATGTAAAACAGACCGGCGACAATCACAAAAAGGACAATCGCCACCTTGATCACGGTGAAAATCGAGGACACCCGCGACGACAGTTTTGTCCCAAGAACAAGAAGGATGGTGAAGACGGCAACGATCAGAAACGGCCCCCAGGTCAGCTGCACCCCAAAGATACTGAGCGTGGCGGGCACGTCCCAGCCACCAATCTCAAAAACCGTTGAGAGGTAGATCCCCCAGTACTTGGCGACAACCGCCGCGGCGGTCAGCATCTCAAGGATCAGGTCCCAGCCAATAATCCAGGCCAGGAGTTCACCAAGCGTTGCGTAGGTGAAGGTGTATGCACTCCCCGCCACCGGAACGGTTGAAGCAAACTCGGCATAACACATGATGGCAAGACCACAGATCAATGCCGCAAGCACAAAGGAGAGGGACACCGATGGGCCAGCGTATGACGCGGCTGCCTTTGCACCCACAGAGAAAATGCCTGCACCAACCGCAACGGCAACACCCATGATCATGATGTCCCAGGTGCCGAGTGACCGTGTGAGCGACCGCCCCGCCAGACCGGCGTCCGCGATCGACGCCTCAATTGATTTAATCCGTCCAAAAGCCATCGTTGGCTCTCCCCCCGCCGCGCCCCCGCGGCCGATCCCCAATCCGGCCAACACCGGCGGGTGCCCCTCCGGCACCCGATCTGCCCAAGACTAGTGGCGCAGATCAGCTCAGCGGAGTGCCCGATCAGCAAACCGTGGACAGCGTCGCCCTGCAGCGCAACGCACCGCCGACAGCACAACGCCAGCATCCGCAGTCGGCGTGGACACAGCAAAATGGGCCGCCGTCAAAAGACGGCGACCCATTCAGGCCGGGTGGGAAACCCCACTCCGTGTCTGCCCTCTGTGCTGACCAGTTGCGCTCCTCACCGCTCGGAAATCAAGCGGGACGTGCGCGGGGCCAGAACTAGCGGCGAAGACCCAGGCGCTCGATGAGCGAGCGGTAGCGGTTGATGTCTACGTTCTGGAGGTAACCCAGAAGGCGGCGACGCTGACCCACGAGCAGCAGCAGTCCACGACGCGAGTGGTGGTCGTGCTTGTGCTCCTTGAGGTGCTCCGTCAGGTCCTTGATCCGAGCCGACATGATGGCGACCTGGACCTCGGGGGATCCGGTGTCACCGGGGTGGGTTGCGTACTCGTCGATGATCGCCTTCTTGGCCTGTGCGTCAATAGCCATGGTGATCCCCTTTCGTTCGTTGCGCGGTGCCACCAGCCGAATGCTGAGGCGCTCTTTGTCCGCGGCCGTTTTACGGCAACTGAACAACCTTAGCAGGTTGATTCAGTCCTCCAACACCATTCCGCGCTGATCCCGAAGGAACAGAGCGGCCAGAGCCGCAACGGCAAACACCACGGCGAACACGACAAACAGCAGCGGAGTCCCGCCCTGCTCACGGAGCAGCGGCACAAGAAGCGGAGCAACGATTGACGCAATTCGCCCAACACCGGCGGCCCACCCCGCGCCAGTCCCCCGCAGTCGAGTGGGATAGAGCTCAGGGGTCACGGCATACAGTGCACCCCATGCACCCAGGTTGAAGAACGACAGCGCCATGCCCGCAATAAGAATCTGAGACACATCTGACGCCTGCCCAAAGAACACAGCAGACACGGCTGACCCCACAAGGAACAGCGCAAGGGTCCGGCCACGACCAAGCTTTTCAACAAGGAACGCCGACGCCGCATAGCCCGGCAGCTGCGCCAGGGTAATGATCAACGTGTACTCAAACGACTTCACCAGGTCAAAGCCGGCAGCAACCAGGATCGTTGGCAGCCAGATGAACGCCCCGTAGTAAGAGAAATTGACGCAGAACCACACCAGCCACAGAGCAATCGTCTGCACACGACGGGCCGGGGCAAAGAGTGAGGCAACACGAGCACGCGCAGGCGCAGCAGTGGGTGTGACACCGGGAGCATCCGCGGGCACAGGAGCAGCCATCGACACGGGGTGCACGGAAACACGCGTTGACGCCACATCACCCCTCCGTGAGGAGGCGGCAGATGCCTCAAAGCGCTCAACCACAGCCTCGGCGTCGCGGTGCCGTCCTTTGGATTCAAGGAAACGAACCGACTCGGGCAGGCCCCAGCGAACAATGACGGCGTACGCCGCCGGAACCGCACCGATCAGGAACGCCCAGCGCCAGCCGTTGTCACCAACGGGAACCACAAAGTACCCGATGACCGCGGCGGCCAACCACCCAACGGCCCAGAATGCTTCAAGAAGAACAATCACCCGACCACGAATCCTGGGCGGAGAGAACTCACTCATCAGGGTGGAGGCGACGGGGAGCTCGGCACCAAGACCAAGACCAACCACAAAGCGCAGAGCAATAAGCGCACCAACCGACCAGGCCAGCGCGGATGCACCGGTTGCCAGTCCAAACACAAGCAGCGTCACGGCAAAGACCTGGCGGCGGCCGATCCGGTCAGCAAGCAGACCACCCAGGCTTGCCCCCAGTGCCATCCCCACAAAACCTGCTGAGGCAATCCAACTCAATTGCTGAGGGGACGCGTTCCAGCTCACAGCAAGCTGCGCCAGGACAAAGGAGATCAGTCCCACGTCCATCGCGTCCAGGGCCCAGCCGAGGCCTGAGCCGACAAAAACACGACGATGCTCTTTTGTGAACGGGAGTGCGTCGAGTCGCGCGACTCGATCAGACTGATCGGGAGTGCCCGTATGGGGGGATGAGGTCATTTGGACATTATCTCGGTTCCGTGAACAATTCCGCCAGTTATGCGCGGAAAATAAGGCTCACGATCCGAGCACGGCGACACCCTGCTCCGCTCTCCGGCGACTAGCCCTGATCAGTGCGAAGTTCCCGTGTCAGCAACTCAACTCCACGTACCTTCGCCGCAGCGGCGCGGGGGTCCTCACCACGACGATCACCAGCAACAAGGGAAACCATGACCTCGTCAACGCCGAAGTAGTCGGCACGGACACGGAGCTCCTCGGCCACCGTGCGTGCGTCGCCGATAATCCAGTCCGCCCGCATCCGATCGATCATCGACAGCTGGACCTCGCTCAGCGTCGCCTCCACCGCGTCCTCAACCAATGGCAGACGGGTGAGCGACTCGTTACTTCGCAAACGCGCCATCTGCTGCAGCTGGGGCAAAGCCCGCTCGTGCGCATCCTGCGCAGTGTCGGAGATAACAACGTTTGCGGTGATGAAGCTCTGCGGATGGGGCGCAAACTCGGACGGAGTGAACCCCTCCCGGTACGCGGTCAGTGCGTTGTCGGCACCCGTCGCAGAAAAGTGGTGAGCAAAAACGTAGGGCAGCCCCATCTGTGCTGCCAACCGGGCGGAAAAGTCACTAGAGCCAAGCAACCACACCGTTGGCCTCTCCCCCGCCTGCGGGGTGGACCGAAGCTGATAGGGGCGATCGGACGAGAGACGAACCCCCGCACCATCCGCGTCAAGAAGAGCAAGGATGTCAGCCACATGATCGGGGAAGCTGGCGGCACCAGAGGCCGCCCCCTGGCCGGTCAAAACGGCGGTCACAACGGGATCACTGCCCGGCGCACGACCAAGTCCAAGATCAACTCTCCCCGGGGCCATCGCCTCAAGAAGAGCAAACTGCTCCGCCACAACCAGGGGTGCGTGGTTCGGGAGCATCACGCCACCAGAACCGACCCGGATCTGCCTGGTCTGAGCCAGCGCCGCGGCCCCAAGGACCGCAGGGTTTGTTGACGCGACGGACGGCATGTTGTG
>JBQELM010000186.1:0-5004 GCA_052103915.1 Mycetocola sp.
CGGGGTGCAACATCCTCAACATGACAAAGTTCAATTGTTAACAGTAGAATCGTTAGCGATAACGGCCCGCTGGGGACAGCGGCTATCAAAGGAGATAGAAGGAATGAATCAGGCAACCGCGGCGCCCAACGCCCCGGTCAACGGAACCGCACATCACAAGCGCGTTGCTATCGGCAGCGCGGTCGGAACCACGATCGAAAACTACGACTTCATCGGGTACGGCACGGCTGCGGCGCTGTACTTCGGTCACGTCTTCTTCCCCGAAGCCGACCCGATTACCGCCACGCTGCTGTCGTTCGCGACGCTCGGAATCGGTTTTGCCGCTCGCCCCCTCGGCGGAATCATCGGCGGATACCTCGGTGACAAGATCGGACGTAAGCCCGTCCTGATCACCTCACTGCTCACCATGGGTATCGCCACCTTTGTGATCGGTCTGCTGCCGACCTACCAGACCATCGGCATCCTGGCACCGATCCTGCTCACCATCGTTCGTGTCATCCAGGGCCTCGCCTTTGGCGCCGAGTGGGGTGGCGCCATTCTGATGACCTACGAGCACGCCCCGTGGAAGAAGAAGGGCGCGTTCACGGCGATCCCGCAGGCCGGATTCCCCCTCGGCCTGCTGCTGGCCAACTTTGCCTTCCTGCTCAGCGCCGGCCTTCCCGGCGACTGGGTGTGGCGTGTTCCGTTCCTGCTGAGCGGAATTCTGGTCTTCGCCGGTCTCTACATCCGACTCAAGGTTGAGGAGTCGCCGGAGTTCGAGGCCGTCAAGGAGGCGGGCGAGATCGAGAAGAACCCGCTTGTCTCTGTGATTCGCAACGACTGGCGCAACCTGCTCCGTGCCTTCAGCCTGCGGGTCGCTGAGACCGCCGGATACGCCGTGGCCATCACCTACGTCACCTCGTACCTGATCAGTGAGGGACTGGCTGAGCGTCCCGACACCATCCTCGCGATTGTCATCGCCGCCATTGTTGGTTTCCCCGCGACGCTGTTCTGGGGCTGGCTGAGCGACCGGGTGGGTCGCAAGGCGATTTACATCTTCGGAACCTCGCTCATCACCGTCTTTGGTATCCCGATGTTCCTGATGCTGAACACCGGTTCGCTCCCGCTGATCGTGGTTGTGTTTGTGGTCAGCTTCTCCATCTGCCAGAACTCGCTGGCGGGAACCCAGGGCTCCTGGTTCGCCGAGCTGTTTGACGCGGGGACCCGTTCCTCCGGTGCCTCGCTTGCATACCAGCTGTCCGCTGTGGTTTCCGGCTTCACCGCCTTCTGGTGCGTCTCGCTGTACACCAGCTTCGGCTGGATGGGTCCGGCCGTGCTGTTCAGCGTCTTCGGACTCGTTGGGCTGATCGCTTCTCTGCTGACCCGCGAGACCTGGGGCCCGGAGCGTCGTGCAGAGGTCGACCGCATGATCGCCGCGCAGTCGGTGTCCCGCGTCTAACGTCGGTTCGTTCGCATACAGAAGGTGCCGCCCCACTCGAGAAATCGGGTGGGGCGGCACCTTTTGTTGTTGAGCGACCGCGTTAACGCACGCGTGGGTGCACGTGCCGAGGCACCTGCACCCACGCGTGGCAGTGGTGACTCAGCGCTTGCGCGGCGCCTTGCGGACGGCGGCCTCAGGCACGGGGCCAAGCGTGGTGAAACGGCTCAGCTGGGTGACGTGACGCGGCTCCAGCTCGTCAAGGGTGGACACGCCAAGCAGCTTCATGGTGCGGATGATCTCGCCCTGAAGGATCTGGATGGTGCGGTCAACACCCTCCCGTCCTCCGGCCATGAGGCCGTACAGGTAGGCGCGGCCGATCAGAGTGAAGTCGGCTCCAAGGGCAACGGAGGCAACAATGTCCGCGCCGTTCATGATGCCGGTGTCGAGCAGGACCTCGGTGTCGTTTCCGACCTCGCTGGCCACGTGGGGCAGCAGGTGGAACGGGATCGGCGCGCGGTCGAGCTGGCGGCCACCGTGGTTGGAGAGCACAATGCCGTCGGCGCCCAGATCAACGGCGAGCTTGGCGTCCTCAACCGACTGGATGCCCTTCACAACCAGCTTGCCCTTCCAGTTCTCCCGGATGAACTTCACCTCGTCGGGGCCAACGGTCGGGTCAAACATGGTGTCGATGAGTGCGGCAACCGTTCCTGACCAGCGATCGAGGCTGGCAAAGGCAAGGGGTTCCGTCGTCAGGAAGTTGATCCACCAGGCCGGGCGGGGCAGGGCGTTGATGACGGTCTTGGGGGTCAGGCTCGGCGGAATGGTCATGCCGTTGCGCACATCACGCAGGCGGGCGCCACCGACGGGGGTGTCAACGGTGACCATGAGCACGTCGTTGCCCGCGGCCGCAGCCCGATCAACAAGCTTCATGGAGCGCTCGCGGTCGGTCCACATGTACAGCTGGAACCAGTTGCGTCCGTTTGGGGCGGCGGCGGCCACGTCCTCAATGGAGGTGGTTCCCATCGTCGACAGCGTGTAAGGGATGCCGGCGGCTTCAGCCGCTGTTGATCCGGCGCGCTCACCCTCGGTCTGCATCATGCGGGTGAAGCCGGTCGGCGCGATGCCAAACGGCAGTGCGGAGGGGCCGCCGAGGATCTCGCGGCTGGTGTCCACCTGCGAGACGTCGCGCAGCACGGAGGGGTGGAACTCGATGTCCTCAAAGGCCTGCCGGGCGCGAGCGAGCGAGACCTCACCCTCGGCTGCGCCGTCGGTGTAGTCAAAGGGGGCCTTGGGGGTGACCCGCTTGGCGATCGTGCGCAGGTCGTAAATGCTGGTCGCTGAGGCCAGGCGGCGCTTGCGGGCGTTCAGCTCCGGCTTCTTGAACTGCATCAGGGGCAGCAGATCGTGCGGACGGGGGAGTCGGCGTTCGACCATGATTTCCTTCTTTCTTACGGTGAAGCGGTGTCGCCGCGCGGGTGGCGGCGGAGGCTGGGAGGGTGAGCGGTGGCTCAGTGTGGACGGTGTGCAGCTAGCTCGCTTGCGGCAGTGTCGTCGCCGCGTCGGCGGGTGATGTCGGCAAAGTATTCCTCAATGTGGCGTCGGACCAGGTGGCCGGCCAGGGGCTGGTCACCCGCTCGAATCGAGTCGATGATTCCCCGGTGTTCGTGCTGCAAACGGTGCGCTGTTGACTGCCAATCGGCAAAAGCCGGGATGCCCTCGGTGACGTAGGACTCCACGGCGCTGCGCAGCCCTGCCATGGTTGCGACGATGACCTGATTGCCCGCAGCCTCCGCAAGGCTCAGGTGGAAGCGGGTGTCGAGTGCGAGAAACTCGGCCGGGGCTGTGACGGCGTCCATGGCGTCGAGTATTCGGGTCGCATCCGCGAGCGCTGACCGGGTGGAAACGATGCTGTCGATGGGTGCCGTCGCGCTGGCCGTCTCTGCGCTGAGCTCGGGGCGCGGTGCGGATCCCTCGGCGGATGTTCTGCCGGTCAGGGGAGCGGGTGCTGTCTGTGTGGCCTGCGAGATGACCTGGCCAAAATAGTGGTCTTTGGCGGGGCGGGCGCCGATGATGGGCGGAGCGTTGAGGCTGCCCGGACGGGCGAAGCGGGAGGCAAGGCTGGTGACGACCGCGGTTTCCATCAGCACACGAGCACTCACGATGTCGTCAACCTCAAATCCGGTTGCGGCAACCTGGAGGCGCATGAGCGTTGACATGCCGCCGTCGGGGCGTGACACAATGATGGCACCGGCCTGTGGCCCCGATCCCACGTTGGTGGTGACCAGTCCCATGGCATCGAGCACGCGGATTGCTTCACGGACGCTGGAGCGGCCAACACCGAGTTCCGCGGCGAGCTGACGTTCACCCGGAAGGCGGTCGCCGGGGTGGAGTGCTCCGGAGACCAGATCTGCTTCAATCTTGTCGAGCACGGTGCGCCAGGCGCGGGGGGTGTCTGGCACGACGTGGCTCCTCTGATGTCTACGGGCAACTGTGGTCGGACCACATCAATATACTCCATCGTTCCTGCATGCGGTAGAGATATTTGAAACGATTCATGTTTCTCTGTGTTGAGTGCGCTTCGCGAGCGTTGCTGTTGCGCAGGAGCGAACGCAATGGAGGGCGTCGGAACAGTGTTCCGACGCCCTCCACCTGGCACTGACGCGCTCGTTTACTTCTTGACGCTCAGCTTGACGGTCGCCGAGGTCTTTGCCGAGACCGTGCTGCTTCCGGCGTACTTGGTCGACACGCTGTAGCTGCCCGTCTTTGTCAGCTTGGGCGAGGTCACCGTGGCGACACCCTTCTTCAGTGTGGCGGTCTTCGTGACCTTGGAACCGGAGCTGTGCTTCCAGGTGACCGTGACCTTGCCCGTGGGCGTCAGGCCCTTTGCCGTGACCTTGGCGGTGACGGTTGAGGTCTTCTTGACCTTCACCGACTTGGCCTTCAGCGTGGTCTTTGTCGTCGCCGCGGCCTTGGTGACCGTCAGAGTCTGGGAGGCGGACGACGCGTTTGTGTTGCTGTCCCCGCCGTAGCTGTAGCTCAGCGTCTGCTTGCCGACCGAGAGCTTGCTGCTCGCGGGGAGGGAGATCGTCGCGGTGCCCTTTGCAGAGACCTTTGCCGAGGCGACAACGGTTGAGCCCTTCTTGGCTGTGACGGTTCCGCCCGTGGCGTTCTTGACGGTCACCGTGACCGACTTGGCGGTGCCGTGAACCTTGCTGAGCGTCTTGGCGACACTCACGGACGAGGACTTCTTGGTGACCGTGAGGGTTGCGGCGGCGGATGTTGTCGCCCCGCCTTTGCCCGTCGCGATGACGCGGTATTGGGTGCCGGACGCGCCGATTGCCGCGTTCTTCACCGTGTAGCTGGCCGAGGTGGCGCCGCTTACGTTGGTCCAGTCGCTCGTCTTCGTCTTTGACTGCCACTGGTAAGTGCTTGTTGGGTCGACCGCAGTCGCGCTGAAAGTCGCTGATGAGCCAACAGTGACGGAGCGTGATGCTGGATGAGACGTGAATTCCAGGGCGTAATCAATACCCAGCGGTGTGGTGGGCTTGGCTGCGTCGCGGGCTCCGCCGGAGGAGTACCAGTAG
>JBQELM010000187.1:0-4999 GCA_052103915.1 Mycetocola sp.
TCCCAGTCGGCACCGCTCCGCCAGACGATGGAGCACAACTGGACCACCCCGGAAACCACCGGAGGCGCCACCAACCCCGACCGTGAGGTCCGCATCGCAGCTCAGCTGCGCGACGAGATGGTTCACGCCATCCGCGAAGACCCCGAGCGCTGGTTCACAGGCAAACTCACCATCGCCCTGTCCGGCATCGAACACGAGCTTGCCCCATCGTCCACCCAGCAGGAGCAGAAATGACAGCAACCGCCCCACCCACCCCACCGGCAGAAGCCACCGCGACAGCCGCGGCCGCCACGCCATCGTCAAAAAAATCAACACTCGCTGAACTCATCGCCCCGGTGAGGGGAGCACTGACCGTTGGGGTCCTGCTCCAGATCGTTGGAGCCCTCGCCGCCGTTGCGCCCTACTTTGGCATCGCCGAGCTGGCCAAACTGTTCATTGCCCACGGCACCCAGACACCACCGGACCAGGTGGTCACGATTGTCATCGTTGTTGTCATCGCCCTCATCCTGCGCACCGTCCTGAGCGGCGCAGCACTGTCGGTCTCGCACTTTGCCGACGCGCACATGCAGGGCCTGCTCCGCCGCCGCATCGTGGCCAGGCTTGGCCGTGTCCCGCTCGGCTGGTTCACCCAGCACTCCTCCGGACTGGTCAGGAAAGCCACCCAGAACGACATCAACGACATCCACTACCTGGTGGCACACGGTGCGGTCGAGACCACGGCGGCGATCACCGTCCCGCTCGCCGGTATCGCCTACCTGGCCTGGCTGGACTGGCGGCTCGCGATCCTCGGCGTCATCACCATCCCCGTCTACCTGATCGTGTACATGGTCCTGGCCCGCGGCATGGGCGAGAAGATGACGGAGATGAACGCCGGAATCGCGCGCATCAGCCAGACCATTGTTGAGTTCGTCTCCGGCATCGCCGTCGTCAAGACCTTCGGCCAGACCGGACGGGCACACGCCGCCTACCGTGACGCTGCCACCAGCTTTGGTGAGGCCTACGGGGCATGGGTCAGGCCGATGATGCGCAGTGACGCACTCGCCACCATCGCCGTCTCCGCCCCGTTTGTTCTGGCGGTCAACATGATCGGCGGAACCTGGTTTGTCATGTCCGGCTGGGTTGGCCCCGTTGACGTCATTGTGACGGCCCTCGTCGCCATGACCCTGCCCACCGCGATCATGACCGTGAGCTTCAGCATGCAGGCACGGCGCGAGGCAACAGCCGCGGCCGAACGGCTGTCCACCCTGCTGAACACGCCGATTCTTCCCGAGCCCGCCCACCCGCAGACCCCCACCTCCGCGCAGGTCCGCTTTGAGGGTGTTGGATTCAGTTACGACGGAGACAACCGGGTGGTCGACGACGTCACCCTGACCCTTGAGCCGGGAACGGTGACCGCACTTGTTGGCCCCTCCGGCTCCGGAAAGTCGACGCTGGCCACCCTGCTCGCCCGGTTCCACGACGTTGATGCCGGACGCATCCTCATCGGCGGCGTGGACATCCGGCAGATCGCCACCGATGAGCTCTACCGGAACATCGGCATGGTGCTGCAGGACGTCCAGCTTGTCCGCTCAAGCGTGGCGGACAACATCCGGCTGTCCCTTCCCGACGCCTCCCTTGAGCAGGTGCGCGCGGCGGCGACCGCCGCACAGATTGACGACCGGATCATGGCGCTTCCCCGCGGCTACGACTCGGTCATCGGCGAGGACGCACTGCTCTCCGGTGGCGAGTCCCAGCGGGTGGCCATCGCCAGGGCAATCCTGGCCGACCCTCCCGTTCTGATCCTCGACGAGGCGACGGCGTTTGCCGACCCCGAGTCCGAGTCCCGCATTCAGGACGCACTGGCGGAGCTGGTTCCGGGACGGACCCTCCTGGTCATTGCCCACCGCCTCGCCACCATCGCCGGTGCCGACCAGATTGTGGTGCTCGACCACGGCCGAATTGCCGAGGTCGGCACGCAGGACGAGCTCCTCACCGCCGACGGCCTGTACGGCCGCATGTGGCGGGCCTACGAGTCCGGCCCGGCCGGCGACGCTGACCACGCACGCACACGCGTAGACAGCCCGCATGCCGAGGACAGACAGAAAAATCCGGACAGCCAGAACGATCACGCCGCGCACACCGCGGCACCCACCGAAGGAGCACGCGCATGATCCGGCAGCTTCGCGCCATTCTTGGCCACGAGCACCAGCGCAGGTACACCGTTTTCCTGATCTGGGTGACGGCGTACGGCATCCTTCAGGGTGCCGCGGTCAGCCTACTGATCCCGATCGCCCGGTCCCTGGTGGCCGGTGACTTCTCCGCCACCTGGACCTGGATCGGCGTGCTTGCGGTCGCGGTCGTGCTGTGTGCCATCACCCAGTACGTGCAGGCCATGCGCGGCTTCTCGATTGCACTGACCGTGCTGCAGACCATGCACCTGAACATCGGCGACCACCTGGTCAAGCTCCCGCTCGGCTGGTTCTCCGGCCGGGTGGGCAGCATCGCCCAGATCGCGTCAAAGGGAACACTCGCGGCGGGAACCGCCGCCGCCCACCTGATGACCCCGCTCGCCGTGAGCATCGCCGCACCGGCCACGGTTGCGGTCATGATGATGTTCTTTGACTGGCGGCTCGGCCTGGTCCTTGTGGCCGCAGCGCCACTGATCTGGGCGGGCAGCCGCCTGGCGTCCTGGTTCATTGCACGCAGCGAGGAGCACACCCACGCCACAGCCGTTGAGGCCAGCGACCGGGTCATCGAGTTCGCCCGCTGCCAGGGGGCGCTGCGCACCGCCGGTCGCACCGGCTCCGGTCGATACGAGCCGCTTGATACCGCCATCAGCAACCAGCAGAAGGCTGTCCGCACCGGGCTCACCGACTCGCTGCTTGGTCTGCTCCTCAACACCGTTGTCATCCAGACGGTCTTTGCCGTCCTGATTGGTGTGGCCGCAGCGCTGGCCCTGGGCGGAGACCTGAGCGGTGTTGACCTGCTCGCCCTGCTCGGTGTTGCCACCCGCTTTGTCCAGCCGCTCAGTGAAATCGGCGAGTTTGGCGGGGCCGTGCGCCAGGCCAGGGGTGAGCTGACCCGCATCCAGGACGTGATGAACTCTGAGCCGATGGCCACCCCAGCCACCTCCGCCCCTCGTTCAGCCTCCGGTCGCGTGGAGCTTGACGGTGTCAGCTTTGGCTACGAGCAGGACACCCCCGTCCTGCGCGACATCACCTTCACCGCTGAGCCGAACACCGTGACGGCGCTGGTTGGCCCGTCCGGCTCAGGAAAAACGACGGTGACGCGACTGATCTCCCGGTTCTACGACGCCACCTCCGGCACCGTCAGGGTGGGCGGCGCGGACGTCCGGGACCTCAGCACCGAGGACCTGATGGCCCAGCTGGCCCTGGTGTTCCAGGACGTGTACCTCTTTGATGACACCCTGCGCGGCAACATCCGCCTGGGCCGACCGGACGCCTCGGAGGCGGAGATTGACGAGGCGGCGGCGCTGGCCGGTGTCACCGAGATCGCCGACCGGCTGCCCGGTGGCTGGGACTCACGCGTGGGTGAGGGCGGTTCAGCGCTGTCCGGCGGTGAACGTCAGCGGGTCTCTATCGCACGAGCCATCCTCAAGCAGGCGCCGATTGTGCTGCTCGATGAGGCGACCGCCGCACTCGACCCGGAGAACGAGCGCTACGTCAGCCGCTCCCTGGACCGGTTGAGGGAACGGGCAACACTGCTGGTGATCGCCCACAAGCTCAGCACCGTCACCCGCGCCGACCAGATCCTTGTCCTCGACGAGAACGGCTCCATCGTTGAGCGCGGCACGCACGCCGATCTGCTGGCACGCTCCGGCCGTTATGCCGATTTCTGGAACGAGCGTTCCCGCGCCGCCGGATGGCGACTGGTGACAACGGAAACCAGCTGACCCCACACGTGCGGGGGCACACCAGCACCCGCCGCTTCACCCGCTGTGGCGCGCACCCACCAGGTGCGCGCCACAGCGCTTTTATGCCGAGAACGCGGCTGCTCTACTGCCCCCGCTGAATGCGCAGCTCGTCACGCCACAGGTGCTGGGGCTCATAGCCCAGCTCCGCACGTGCCCGGTCAATCGAGAGCAGCGTGCTGTGACCGGAAAGAGCCGGATCAATCGGCGTGCCGGGGAACTGTCCCTCCGCCAGCTCACGGCTCGGGATGCTCAGCCCCGAGTCTGTTGCCGCCACGTTGTACGCCCTGAAACCCGGTCGGCCGGCGGCGAGCGCCCGCTGCACGGCTTGAGCGCCGTCCCTGGCGTCAACGTAGCTCCACAGCAGGTCACGCCGGTACTGCGGGTCGGTGCCGCGCTGCTCAAACGGTTCGTACTCGCCCGCCTCCACCACGTTGGTGAAGCGCAGCGCGGTGACGCTCAGCTCCGGGTTCCAGCGCACCAGCTGGTGGTACATGGTCTCCTCCAGTACCTTCACCAGCGCGTAGGTGTTGGTGGCGCGCAGTTCGCAGTCCTCGGTCAATGGCAGCTGCTCCGGCGCCTCGTCAAAGGGGAAACCCAATGCCGTGATGCTGGACGCAACAACCAGTCGGGTGATGCCAAGCCGCACCGCCGCGTGCGCCACGTTGAAGGCAACGGCCATGTTGTTCTGGAACGTGGCGGCGTCGGGAACCAGGCCGTTCACCGGGATCGCCGCCAGGTGCACAAGCGAGCTGACGCCCTCGTGCCGGGCGGTCACGCCCATGAGCGCGTCGATCGTCTGCCCGTAGTCGCCCAGATCCACCCGGGTGAAGGGGACGGGAGAGGCCGAGGACGGCGCTCGGTCAAAGCCGACCACGTCCTCGCCAGCGGCTGCGAGCCTGGCGACGGTGGCCGCACCGAGCTTCCCCGTGCTTCCGGTCACGGCAATGGTCATCTGGGTCCTCCGGTTGGGGTGGGGGTGCGGGCGGTGATCTGTGGTGACGGTTGCGGGTGGGTTGCTCTCATCATGCCGTGGGGAAGTCGTCCGGCACCGGCAGCGCGGGAACATCGTGTCCCGCCGCCTGCTCC
>JBQELM010000188.1:0-1992 GCA_052103915.1 Mycetocola sp.
GCTTTCCGGCCCGGAGTGCTCGGATCACCAGCGACCCGTGAGTCCACCGCTGCGTGAACAGGGCGACGGCGTCAACGGTCGGGTCATCGAGCAGAGCCTCAAAGCTCTCGTGGACCCCGTCAAGACCGACCCGGTCGTTGAGCTCCTGCGCGCGCTCAGGCAGCAGGTCGGTCACCGTCACGCGGGAGGTTCCTGGGTGTAGGGCAAAGAGGGTGGCGAACTGACCAGCGAACTGACCAGCCCCCACGATTCCCAAACTGAACGACATTCGTGTTGCCTTCCATTCATCGTCGAAGTGGCGGAGCGACCGGCCGAGCGGCCACTCACTGCCCACGATCATCACACGGATATCTACCCGGGTCAATACGCGTTTATTTCCCTAATATCTAGGGCAAAAATGGCCATTGTGCTCGATTAATCTACTCGGGTAGAGTCTGGGAACCGCTTCAGTTCGAAGCGTCAAAGCACGCTGCGGTGCGCCCCGGCCTCCGCCACAACCACGAGGAAGACAATGAAGTCACCAACTCCCTGTGCAGCGATCGCACTCACCATCGCGAGCGGACTGGTCCTCAGCGGCTGCTCCGCCACCGGCAGCTCCGCGGAGACGACGCTCGAGTTCCAGACGGCGCTCTCCGCCGACTCGGCGCTCTACTTGGCGCTGGAAGACGTCGTCGCAGAATTCACGGAGCAAAACCCCCACATCGCAGTCGATGTCGTGCCGTCCACAACCAGCTACGAGGCGGACATGAAGGTCAGACTGGCCTCCGGAGACGTCCCCGACCTGTTCGGAACCCACGGCTGGTCGCTCCTGCGATACAGCGAGTTCCTGGCCCCGCTCCAGGACGAAAGCTGGGCCGCGGACGTCAATCCCGCACTAGACTCGGCCATGCGAGGTGACGGAGGGGAACTCTACGCCTTCCCCCTCGACACCGACGTCGCCGGAATCATCGTCAACAACTCGGTCCTCCACGCGGCCGGAGTAGACCCGGCCGAGATCGGCAGCTGGGACGACTTCGCGGACGCCGCGGCAGCCGTCGCAGGCGACGGAATCGCACCGATCAGCGTCTCGGGCAAAGACAGCGGACCGGCGGGCAACGTCGCCGACTGGATCGCCTCCGGCGCGTTCAGCGACGACGAGCTCGAGGCACTCAACAACGGCGAGCTGAGCGACGAGTCCTACCGGTCCATCCTCGAGCTGGTTGACAGCTGGCGCACGGCGGGATTCTTCAACCCCGACTACTCCTCCGCCACCTCAGACGACGTCGCCCGCGCACTCGCCGACGGCGAAACGGCGTTCGTCTTCAGCCAGAACCAGCAGACAGGGAACGCACTGCAGTACAACCCGGAGGCAGACCTCGGGTTCATACCGATCCCCTCGCTTCGCGGCGATACCCCGTACCTGGTCGGTGGCGAGATGAACGCCTACGGTGCAGCGCTCAACGGCGCCCACCTGGCGGAGGCGAAAGAACTGCTCAGCTTCCTGGCCCAGCCCGAACAGCTCAGCACCCTCGCCAGCGCGGCGGGAAGCCTCCCCGGCCTCACCACGGCCAGCGCCGACCTGGGGGCGCTTCAGGCCAGCTACGACCTGTTCGTGACACCCAACGAGCACAGCCTCGAACCGTACTTTGACCGCGTGTACCTGCCCAACGGCATGTGGAACACCATGGTCGTCACCACGGATTCGGTCATCACCGGCCAGTCCACGCCAGCCGCGGCGACCGCGCAGATCGCCGCCGACTTCACGAGCCTGTTCGGCCAGAACAACTGACCCGCTCGGCGGGGCGGCCGCGCTCAACCGTCCGCCCCGCTCGGCTCAAACGAAGGATGATCGATGTCAACACCGCGTCTGACCCCGGCACGGTCCGGCCGTAAACGCCGGACCGGCTCCAGCGTCAATCTGCTCTACGTCCCGGCTCTGCTGATCTTCGGCGTGTTCAGTGTGTACCCGTTGATCAACGGGGCCCATTTGTCCACCACCAACTGGAATGGCTA
>JBQELM010000188.1:2002-4990 GCA_052103915.1 Mycetocola sp.
GACTACTCCGACGTCGGGCTAAGCAACTACCTCCGCCTGTTCAGCGACCCCGTGTTCCACACGGCACTCGGCAACACCTTCATCTACGGCATCGGCAGCACGCTGATCCAGCAGGTACTGGGGCTCTCCCTTGCACTGGCCCTGAACAGGGCCATCCGCGGCAGGGGCGTCGCGCGCACCGTCATCTACCTGCCCGTCCTGATCTCGCCCATCGTGATGGGGACGATGTACTACCTGCTCTTCCAGTACAACAACGGTGCGCTCAACGACATCGTGGAGGCGCTCGGCGGGGACCGGATTGCGTGGCTCAGTGAATCGCAGGTGGCCATCGCCATCATCGTGCTGGTCAACTCGCTCCAGTTCGTTGGCATCTCCATGGTCATCTACCTGGCCGGGTTACAGTCCATTCCCGGCGAACTCCTCGAGGCGGCCGCGCTCGACGGCGCCACGGCGACCCAGCGGTTCCGCTCCGTCGTCCTGCCGCTGCTGCAGCCTGCCTTCGCCACGAGCATCGTGCTGAACCTCATCGGTGGCCTGAAGCTGTTCGACGTCATCGTTGTCATGACCGGCGGCGGACCCGGCTACTCGACGAACTCGCTCTCCACCCTGATCTCCAAGAGCTACTTCGACAACCAGAGCGCCGGCTACGCGTCCGCCATGGGCGTCGCGCTCTTCGTCATCATCGCCGTGTTCACGCTGATCCTGAACACGGTCCTCAACCGTAAACGATTGGACCAGGCATGAACGACAGCTCGCGGCGCGGCCGCCTGGCGATCGGCGCGTTCCTCGCGGTCCTCGTCATCGTCCAGCTCATTCCCTTCTACGTCACGCTCACCACGGCGCTGAAGCCGCGGACCGACCGCTCGTCCAGCTGGCTTCCTCCCCTGGACGGCGTCGACTGGGGCAACTTCAGCACAGCCGTCGAGCGCGGCGGCATCCTGACCGCCATCGGAAGCAGCGCGCTCATCACCGTGGTCAGCACGGTCCTGGTCTGCCTGATCGGCGCAGCCGCGGCATACCCGCTTGCACGACGCCGGACGGCAGGGAACAGGCTCCTGCTCGGGGGAATCATCGGGCTCATGATGATCCCGCCTCTCTCCGTCCTCGTTCCGCTGTACTCCCTACTCAGGCAGATGGGCGCCATCAACACCCAGTGGGGAATCATCCTGGTGATGGTCGCCCTTCAGCTCCCCCTGGCGATCTTCCTCTACGCCTCGTTCATGCGATCGCTTCCCGTCTCTGTTGAGGAGGCGGCCCTGGTCGACGGGGCCACCCGGCTCCAGGTCCTGCTGTGCGTCGTGGTTCCGATGCTGAAACCCGTCACCGCAACGGTCGCGATCCTGACCTCCGTTGCCGTGTGGAACGAGTACGCACTGTCCGTCTTCATCCTCACCGACCCGGGAGTGCGCACCATCGCGCCGGCGATCAGCACATTCTTCTCGTCCCAGGGCTCAAACGTGGGTGCCGCGGCCGCCGCATCGCTGCTGGCCGTGGTTCCGATGCTTGTTGCCTACCTGTTCCTGCAGAAGCAGTTCATTTCGGGGATGGTCGCCGGCGCAGAGAAGTGACCCGCGCGGGGACCGCACCGGATGCCGACCACGCGTCAGTGAGCGGTCCCCCACCCCGATGCGAGCGCGGCGGCCAGTTCCTCATTGCGGGTGCGAATCAGCCCACGCAGATGGCGATCAAGCACAACGCGTTCCACAAGCAGGCCAAGCGGCCCGAACGGTGCCCGGTAGCTGATCACGTCAATCATTAGAGTGTGCTGCGGATTGTCATCAGCAGGCGCAAAAAAATGCTGATGGTGGAACCGCGCAAAGGGGCCACGAACCTGCTCGTCCACAAAGGATCGCGGCTCATCGATGCTGCGCACCCACGACGTCATCCTGAACGGAATCCCGCCGTGGCGCGCCGCCCAGGTGACGGTATCGCCCTCGGCGAAGCGATCGCCGCGGGGTCCACGCACCATCCGCTCCCTGTGCCGCCGCATGGAGGCAAGATGCAGCTCAACGCTCAATGACGCGGCGAACACACGCTCCGGCGTGGCCTCAATGCGCGTGCTGAGTTCAAACCCGGCTATGACAGTTCCGCCAGTCGACGCTTCTGCTCGTCAACGTCAAACGACGCGGGCGGCCATTGCGGGTTGATCTCCTCCAGCGCACGAATCAGCAGGCTCTGCACGGCCAGCCGGGCGTACCACTTGTGGTTGGCCGGAACAACAGCCCACGGCGTGGCCGAGGTGCGCTCAAGAACGGTCTGGTACGCGTCCTGAAATGCCGGCCACAGCTTCCGGTCGTTGATGTCGCTTGGGCTGAACTTCCAGTACTTGTCCGGACGTTCAAGCCTCGAAGCAAGCCGCTCCCTCTGCGCCTCCGGCGAGATGTGCAGCATGACCTTCACCACTCGGATACCCTGGTCTCGCCAGCGCTGCTCCGCCTCCTCAATGGCCCCGTAGCGGCGTTCGATCTCCGCCTCCGGTGCCAGAGAGCGGACGCGCGCAACCAGCACGTCCTCGTAGTGTGAGCGGTCAAACACACCGATGAAGCCCGGCTCGGGCAGTGCGCGCTCGATCCGCCAGAGGAAGTCGTGGGCCAGTTCCTCCTCCGTTGGCGCCTTAAACGCCTGGATCCGCACCCCCTGCGGGTCAACGGCACCCACGACGTGGCGGACGATGCCGCCCTTTCCCGCGGTGTCCATCCCCTGAATGATGAGCAGGATCCGCGCGGGAGAGGTGGCGGCGACGCCCCCGGCAAAGAGGCGCTCCTGCAGGTCGTCCAAGCGCGGCAGATCCTGGGCGACCAGGTCACGCCCCGCCTCCTTGCCCCCGGTGAACCCCGGAGTTGATCCGGGGTTGATGTCTGACAGTCTGACCGACGCATCAACGGTGACGGCGTCGGCAATGTCCTGATAGGCCTGACGTGTGTGGGATCCCATTCCGCCATTGTGCTGGTCCGGGGGTGCGCTGTCGATCCCCTGTCCTGGCATCGG
>JBQELM010000189.1:0-4988 GCA_052103915.1 Mycetocola sp.
GCGGGATCCGGATGATCGGCCGTGACGGCGCGTGTGCTGAGCACACGGGTCAGGTGCGTGATGTCGGCCGCCGGGAGCTGAACACCAAGCTCGCGGCTGATCAGCTCCGCGACGGAAAAAGAATCGGTGCCAACCGGTACACCCGACGGCTGCGTCTCGGCGGGGGACGTGCTGCTCAGCTGGCCACGCGCCCGGTCAACGGCGACGGCCAGGTGCAGCAAAAAATCGTCAAGGCCGTACTCGTTGACCCGGTGCGGCTCCGAGGCGATACCGGCGAGGATGGTGGTCTTGATCCGACCGAGTGAGGCCCGGTCAACGCTGCCGAGGGCCGAGCTCAGCGGTGCGGAGTCGGACGTGCTCTCGGCGCGGAAGAGCTCAAGTAGTACCCGGCGCTGCTCCTCCTCGGGGCCGCGCAGCCGGACACGGGCACCGTCGCGTTCCAAGCGAAGACCGGTGTGTTCCAGCCGGTGCCTGAGCCTGGCCAGATCCGACTCCATGGTTGATCCACTGAGGTGCTCGCTCAGGGCACGGGCGTCAACATCGATTCCTCCGGCCTCCCGGAGCAGCTCACGCAGCAGTCGTGTGGTGCGCTGCTCAGGGGTTGGCCCCGACGGTGAGGACACCGTGGCCACGGCGCGGAGGCGGTAGCCGCCTGAGCCCGACTGAATGTGGTGGCCATCCCGATCGCGGAGCCGCTGAACGTACCCCCGCACACTCCGGGTGCTGACCCCGAGTGCGTCGGAGAGTGCTGCAGCCGACACCCATGTCCCCGCGGTCGTCAGGAGCGCAAGGAGCTGCTCCTCTCTGGCCTGGGCCATGGTTCCTCTTTCTGATGGTGCGCTGCGGTGGCTGGCGGTGTGCTCCTGCCGCAGGGATGACGGGGGTCGTGCCGTGAGCCGGCGATTCATCGTTGTAGTGAAGTCAATCATGTTGTGCGGCCGGGCGGTTGCCTCTTCCGCCTGGGCGGAAGAGGAAGGGGTGGCAGGCCGCGGCTGTCACAGGGAGACTGATATGACCCGAGTACCAGAGGACGGCATCAATGAGGATTTCGCTGTTGTGCGCTGCGGGTGCATCAAGCACCTTTGCTGCTCTTCACCTGCGCCGCGAGGCCGCGGCCAGAAAAATGGCGGTGGATATCAGCGTGTCAACGGTGTCGGACGAGCTGACCGAGTGTGAGCTCAGCGACGTCATCCTTGTTGGCTCCCACCTGGCCGAAGAATACGACCGCATTCAGCGGAGCGTTCCCACCGCCAGGGTTGTGCTGCTGGGGTCAACCATTCGGGATCGAGCCCAGGCGGCAGAGATCCTTGACCTCATCGCAGCACAGGACAACACAGCACAGGGTGCACGCGCCCCACAGAGTGAAGGACAAAAACAATGACGACGACGTCAGAAGGCACCGGCCGCGGACTCCGCACCGGTGTGCAGAAGGTCGGCACGTTCCTTTCCGGAATGGTGATGCCCAACATTGCGGCTTTTATCGCCTGGGGGTTGATCACGGCCCTCTTTATCCCGGACGGCTACTTCCCGAACGACCAGATCAGCGCGCTGGTTGCACCGATGCTGTACTTCCTCCTCCCGCTGCTCATCGCGAGCACCGGTGGCCGGATGATCCACGGGGCTCGCGGTTCGGTTGTCGCAACCATCGCCACAACCGGTGTCATCCTGTCCTCGATTGGTGACCCCTTCTTTGACGGCGGAACGCCCATGTTCCTTGGTGCCATGATCATGGCACCGCTGTCGGCCTGGCTGATGAAGCAGCTGGACAAGCTGTGGGACGGCAAGACCAAGGCCGGCTTCGAGATGCTTGTCAACAACTTCTCCGCCGGTATCTTTGGCGCGATCATGGCCGTTGTTGGTCTGCTCGCTGTGGGGCCGATCGTCCGTATGATCACGGACGTGCTGGGCGATGGCGTCAACTTCCTGCTTGAAAACGGCCTGCTGCCCCTGGTGAGCATCATTGTTGAGCCGGCCAAGGTCCTGTTCCTGAACAACGCGATCAACCACGGCGTGCTGACCCCGCTCGCCGCCAGCGAGGCGGCGCAGTCGGGCAAGTCGCTGCTGTTCCTTGTTGAGGCGAACCCCGGCCCCGGTCTTGGCATGCTGCTGGCCTTCACGGTGTTTGGTCTTGGGGCCGCACGGGCAACGGCTCCCGGCGCCATCATCATCCAGTTCTTCGGCGGTATCCACGAGATCTACTTCCCGTACGTGCTGGCTAAGCCTGCACTGCTGCTTGGCCTGATCGCCGGTGGAGCAACGGGTATTGCGACCAACATGATCTTCGACAGCGGACTGACCGGTGCAGCCTCTCCCGGAAGCATCTTTGCTGTGCTGGCGATGACGGCGCCGGGAAGCCACCTGGGTGTCATCCTCTCCGTTGTCTTTGCCGCCGCGGTGTCCTTCCTGGTCTGTGGTCTGATCCTCGCGGCCAGCCGCAAGCGGGATCTGGCCGCAGGCAACGCCGGTGACCTGTCGGCTGCCGTTGCCGCAACCTCGGCGAACAAGGGCAAGGAGTCAAGCGTTCTTGGCACCCTGAACACCGCAGGTGATGCTGTGGCTGATGCCCCGGCGACCGATGGGGCGGCCACGGTGACCGCCACCCGTGTGGAGAGCGTTGTGTTTGCCTGCGACGCCGGCATGGGTTCAAGCGCCATGGGCGCCTCTGTCCTGCGGAACATGGTCAAGAAGGCCGGGATTGAGGGCGTGACCGTCACCAACGCGGCCATCGCTAACCTGGACGGAACCGCTGACCTGATCATCACCCAGCGGGAGCTGACCGACAGGGCTCGCCAGAAGAGCCCCGACGCGCAGCACGTCTCGGTTGACAACTTCATGAACTCTCCGCGTTACACGGAGATCGTTGACCAGCTCCGCACCCAGGACTGATCACACCGCTGCACACCGACCACCGTCGAAGCAAGGAGAAGCACATGTCTCAGAACGTTCTCACCCGTGACCGTGTCCGCATTGTCACGCAGCCAACCGAGCGCGAGGCCGCCATTCGTGCGGCGGGCGAGCAGCTTGTTGCGGCCGGAGCTGTCACCGCCGACTACCTTGACGCGATGCTGGTGCGCGAGCGCACCGTGTCGACGTTCATGGGGAACGGCCTGGCCATTCCGCACGGAACAAACGATGCCAAGGATGCTGTGCTGTCCTCAGCGCTGTCGGTCACCCGCTACGAGACACCGATTGACTGGGACGGGGAGCAGGTCAGCTTTGTCATCGGTATCGCCGGTGCGGACGGCGGGCACCTTGAACTGCTCAGTGGTATTGCGATCCTCTTCTCCGAGGAGGAGAGCGTGCAGGCGCTCCGTGATGCCGCCGACGAGGACGCCCTCTTTGCCCTGTTTGACGGGATCGGCGAGTAATGATTGCCGTCCACTTTGGCGCGGGCAACATCGGCCGCGGCTTCATCGGGCTTCTGCTCGCTGAGGCCGGGTACGAGGTTGTTTTTGCCGATGTCAACGCGGAGATGGTGAACACACTCAACCGGCTGGGTGGCTTCACCGTCCACGAGGTGGGTGTGGGAGCAACCGATCACGTGGTGACGGGCGTGCGAGCGGTGAATTCTGCGACGAACGGGGATGAGCTGACACGGCTCATCGCCGCGGCCGCGGTCGTGACGACGGCGGTGGGGCCGAGCATCCTGCCCCGGATCGCTCCGGCGATTGCCGCTGGAATTCTGAGCCGGTCGGCGGATGAGGCTCCGGTCTGGGTGATGGCGTGTGAAAACGCTGTGGGTGCGAGCGCCCTGCTTGAGCAGGCTGTTCTGGCCGTCGCGGGTGACCGTGCGGACGAGATCCGTGAGCGCGCTGTGTTTGCCAACACCGCCGTTGACCGGATCGTGCCGGCCCAGGAGCCGGTTGGTGCCGACGTGACGGTTGAGGCGTTCCACGAGTGGACCATCGAGCGCGGAGCGCGGACGGATGCGCCGGTTATTCCCGGCGCGCATCTGGTCGAGGACCTGGCCCCGTACATCGAGCGCAAACTGTTCACGGTCAACACCGGTCACGCCACCACCGCCTACCTGGGGTACGCCGCCGGAGCTGTCACCATCACCGAGGCGATTGCGCTTCCGGCGGTGAGGGAGCAGGTCGAGGCCGTGCTCGCCGAGACCAGTGCTCTGCTGAGTGCGGAACACGGCCTGAGCGAGCAGAGCCTGGCCGAGTACAGGGCAACGGTTCTTCAGCGGTTCACCAACGCTGCTCTTCCTGACACGACGGTCAGGGTGGGGCGTGCACCGCTGCGCAAGCTGAGTGCGGGGGAGCGCTTCATCGCACCCGCTCGGCGGCTGAGCGAGAGCGGCGTCACGCCCTCCGCGCTGCTCGCGGTTGTCCCCGCCGTTCTGGCCTTTGATCCGGAGGGCGATCCAGAGGTTGCGGAGCTCCGCACCATCAGGCAGTCCCACACGCCGGGCGACGCGGTGACCGAGGTCACCGGGATCCCGAGTGGACATGCACTCTTTGATCCTCTTGTTGCCGCCTTCGCCGTTGCGGAGGACTCGGGGGCAGCTGTTCAGTAGTTTCTGACGCACACCCGTGCGTCTGGTCGTGTGTTGGCGGCCACCTCAGCTCGCGCTCTCGTCGGCCTCATCAGGGGGACGTCACCGGCGGCGAGTGCGTTTGCGGGCTCGTCCCGTGTGCGACGGGGCGCTCACCTTCGGGGGAGCGCCCCCGATCGTTTAACGAGGTGCGCCTGCGGGGAGAGGCTCCGCCAATGCCAACGAGAATGACACGCCCAGTGGCGCTGGCGGACATTCTGGCATAGGATCATTCTTTGGTGCTTTATGCGCGCTTACGGCGCGCCGTTTTCGGACGTAAGTACCGTTCCTATTAACCGCACGACCAGTGCGACCGACACCTTTGCGACAGTGAGGCAATGGCCAAAAAAGACGGCGTTATCGAAATCGAGGGCCAGGTAACCGAGGCTCTGCCCAACGCGATGTTCCGCGTTGAGCTGACCAACGGACACAAGGTCCTGGCAACCAT
>JBQELM010000190.1:0-4949 GCA_052103915.1 Mycetocola sp.
GATCGGTGCCGAGCTGACGCAGGAGCTCACCGGAACAGCGGACGGCCTCAGCGCCGCCGGAGTTCCCACCACGGTTGAGGACCTGATCGGGTGGAACGCCTGGATGGAAATGACCGAGTACTGGTGGCCAACGGTCATGAATGAGCATTCCCACACCGCGCGAACCGGCCCGCGCGGCTCGCACTGCTCCGGTTTTATTGCGACGGGCGGCGCAACAGCTGACGGAAAAATTGTCATCGGCCATGAGTCATTTGACGACTTTTGGGCGGGCCAGCACTTCAACGTGATCCTCGACATCACGCCAGACGAGGGGCACCGGATGGTCATGCAGACCGTCGCGGGCTACTTCATCAGCATGACAGACTTCTTGATCACCTCGGCCGGGCTCGCCATCACCGAAACGACAATCGCCTGCTTCCGTGGCTACGACGAGTCAAAGACCCCCGAGTACGTGCGTGCACGCCGTGCATCCCAGTACGCGGGCTCGATCGACGAGTGGATCGAGCTCATGAACCGTGACGAGAACGGCGGATACGCCAACACCTGGATGATTGGCGACATCAACACCGGCGAGATCGCCCGCTACGAGGAGGGCCTGCTCAACCAGAAGCTTGACCGCACCTTCGACGGCGTCTACACGGGCTCAAACGTGGCACTTGACCCACGCATTCGGGGCCTGGAAACCTACGATTCCGGCTTTAACGACCCGAGGCAGCACACCGGTGCGCGGCGTCTGCGGTGGATGCAGTTGCTCGACATCCACTCAGGGGCAATCACCGTTGATTCGGGAAAGCTGATGCTCGCCGACACCTTTGACCCGTACCTCGGGTACGAGAATCCGTCCTCGCGCACAATCTGCGCCCACTTCGACTCTGACCCGATGCACTTTGCCAGCGACCCTCACGGTGTGTGGAATGTGCCGTTTGTGCCTGCGGGTTCGGTTGACGCAAAAATCGCGCACGCTGACGACATTGCCGACATGGCGCTCTGGGCACGCTTTGGCCGGGCGGACGGTGTGCCGTTTGATGCCGCGGCTTTCCTCCGTCAGCACCCATTGTTCTCCTGGCAGGAGGAGGTACTCGTCTCACGCCCCGGCCGACCGTGGGTGCGGATCACGACGCCGTCGGGATCATCAACCAAAAACAGAGGAGCTTAAAGTGGATTCATCAATTGTGGGCTTCACCGCGATCCTTGGAGCGCTGTTCGCCATCGCGAACCCGTTCTCTGGGTTGCCATTTTTCCTTGGCTATTCGTCACCGTTGACCACGGTCAAAGAAAAAATCTTTGCGGCAATCATCGCCAGTGCCACGATCTGGGTCGGTGCGACGATTGTGCTGTATGCCGGCCACGCGGTGCTCTCGTTCTTTGGCGTCTCCATCGCGGGACTTCGGGTTGGTGGCGGTCTGGTGATCTTGCTTTCCGGACTCGCGATGATGAACACCAACGTCGACGACACCAAAAAGAGCGGCCGCTCTCTTGCCCGGGTTGTCCACGATCTGGTGCGTCGTGGGCACTCAGCCCATGAGGCGGCCGCATCCGTCCACGCCTCATCCCCTGAAGCGGCGTCGTCGCTGAGGGAGCACGCCAAGCGGGGAGGGAAGGACGACGTGTCCGTCGCTATTACGCACGCGACCGCCTCTCCCTCCGGCACGGACACGGCACCGACAGCGCCACCCGCGACGCCACCCGCTGATGATGCTCAGACGAAGAAGAACAAGCAGGCCGCCTACCTCTCGCTCATGTTTCCATTTGCGATCCCGATGGTGCTTGGCCCCGGATTCATGTCAACGATTCTCATCGCTGAGAACGGAAACGGGACGCTTCCCGTCCTTGGTGCGTTCTCGATCATCATCGGAATCACCTTTGTTGCGTTCCTGCTGGCGGCTCCCATCCGGGCGCTCCTTGGCACATTTGGCATGAACGTTCTGCTCAGGCTCGTTGGCCTCATCGTCATCATTCTCGCTTTCGAGATCATGACGGCGGGCCTCGTGAAACTTCTCCCCGGATTGGCTGGTTAGATCATGTGTCGTTGGCTTGCGTATCTTGGTGATCCGATCGTGTTGGAAGACGTCCTTGTTCGGCCCAATCACTCACTCATTGATCAGAGCCTCCTGGCCAGGGACCTGTTCTTGCCCGGATCCGCGATGGCATCGCAGTTTCGCGAGCACGCATTCCCCACAAATGGCGACGGCTTTGGTGTTGCTTGGAGTGGGCGCCGTGGCCGCCTCGGGCAGTACCGTCAAACCACTCCCGCGTGGGATAGCCAGAACCTGCGTCACCTGGCCGCTCAGATCGAATCGGGGTGTTTCCTCGCCCACGTCAGAGCGGCTCCGGGCGGAACGATTGCCGAGCAGAACTGTCACCCGTTTGTGCACGACGGATGGATGTTCCAGCACAACGGCGAGATCAACGGTTTTGATCGCGTCAAGCGTGACCTCACACTCGATGTTGACCCCGCGCTCTATCCGCACATGCTGGGGAACGGCGACACGGAGGTCTGCTTCTACCTGGCGCTCAGCTACGGACTGGCCACTGATCCGGTTGCCGCATTGACCCGCATGGTTGACAGGGTGGAACGTGCCCGGCGAGAGAACGGTGTTGACGAACCGTTCCGTGCGACGATGTGCGCCTCCGACGGTGAACGTCTTGTCGTGCTGCGCTGGGTGAGTCCTGACACCGCCTCAGGGGATGCGCCGTCACTCTTCCATTCCAGTGGTCCAACAATCCTGCACACCGCGGACGGCACCAACGAGTCTCTTCCGGACGACGCTCAGCTGGTGGTTTCCGAGCCGCTTGAACTGCACTGGAGTGCTCACACCTGGCACAGGGTCCCGTCGGGAACGATTGGTGTGTTCCGTCGCGGTACGGAACCTGTTTTTACACCGGTGGAGGTTCCGTCCCGGTCATCGTAACGCCGCCGGTGACGCCGGAACGGGGCGTTACCGGCGACCCGCGGCATGCGCCTCGAACCTCGTGGTACGCGCTCGGCGGGTGCTGTGCTCGTCGCACAGCACCCGCCGAGCGCGTGGCGTTCACGCCGCGCCGCTCAACCGTCACGGTCCGTTTCCGCGTCCGTGTGAGTGGCCGGTCGTCGCCTTATGCCTCGTCCCGGGCGATCGCCGCCTCGAGGCGGTCAATCTTGCCGTCAAGCTCACCGGTTCGACCGGCACGAATGTCGGCCTTCACCACAAGCGACACCCGCGAACCGAACGGCATCACGGCCTCGGTCGCCGCCTTCACGACGGCAAACACCTCGTCCCACTCCCCCTCGATCTCCGTGAACATCGACGAGGTCCTGTTCGGCAGACCCGATTCACGGACGACCGTCACCGCGGCGGCGACGGCATCGTGAACGGAGCCATCGCTGTTGGCGCTCGGCCCGCCGGAGGGGGCAACGCTGAATGCAACAATCACTTGTTTTCCTTCTTTTGGCTCCCACCGGGGGTGACGGTCAGCGCTGTGGGAGTGGCAGCGATAACGGGATCAGGATCGGTCACGGCGGATGCGACGTCATCGTCAGGGGAATCGCTGTCTCGAGCACCACGCCCTCGCGCGCCCAGACGCCACAGCTCACGTATCGCCCAGGCAAAGAGGGTGATGTAGCCCAGGTTTCGCACCGTGAGAATGACGGTCATGGCGGGCGTACCTGACAGGAGTTCCATGTACAGCACGGGGTAGAGCACCTGCGTGCACAGCAGCACAACCGCACCACCGATCAACGGAACCCGCCAGCCCGTGAGGGCGAGCCCCGCAGCGATCACAAGCGGCGCGATCAGCCAGCCGGCAAACTGTGGCGAACCAACCTTGTTTCCGATGATGAGGGCGGTAATCAGGGCCAGGCACAGTGCAAGGACCAGCCGGTGCCCCGAGGCGCCACTCGCCACGGCCCTCACTCCGAGCAGCGCGACAATGAGCACAAGCGCGGCAAGCAGCACCGTGGACAGTGAGGCAAGCACCGGGACTCCCGGACCAACCACCTGATAGGTGAGGATGCCGTTGTCGTAGTACACGAAGCTGTCACCGCCCGGTGCGAGGGCGGCCCACATCCACGGGGTCGCCAGCACTGACTCAACCTGGAGGCCACGATCGGTCTGCTCGGTGATGAAGCTGAACACAGCCGTGCCAGCGCCGCACAGCCAGGCGATCAGCAGGATGCCACCGCTGGCGAGGAGCGCACCAGCCAGAACGTGGAGCCGCTGCTTCACGGCAACGATCAGTGCGAGCCCCACCGCGGCGGGCCAGATCTTGATCCAGGTCGCCACGGCAAGAATGGCACCGGCGACCGCCGGGCGCGCGCTCACCCAGAGCAGCCCAACGAGCACAAGGGGCACGGTGAGGGCATCAATTCGATTGACTCCGACCGGCCCAAGAACAAGAAGCAGCCCCATCCAGACCAGTGCGGCACGCAGCCGGTGCGTCACGGGGTGGCGGCCGTACAGCAGGATGGCGAAGGCGCAGGCGTTGAGCACGACCAGTTGGATGTACCAGCCACTCAGGTAGCTGTCCATGCCGCCAAGCGCGGGGAGAAGGATGGGCACAAGCGCGCCAACCGGGTACACCCACGGCACGGTGATCCCGACGGTTCCCCCACCGGCAAGGCTTTCCTCGGCCCATCGGGTGTACACCAGGGTGACGTCACCGATGGGATAGCCAGAACCGTAAAGACTCTGCAGAATCAGGATGGCGTGAACAACAACAAAGGTCAGCCAGGGAAGCAAACGCTGGGGCACACAGTCATGCTAATGGCCAAGGAGTGACGCCAGTGCTCTGGACAGCCCGGTTGCCAGCTCAAGCGCAACAAGTGGCCCGCCGGAGCTTGCCTGTACGGCCGCGGTCGCGTGGATCAGGGCCGCGGTAGCAGCCACCCCTGCCAGGGTGTTGTTCGTGAGCGCACCCCTGGCCGCTGCGGTGGCCACAAGCGCAGCCAGGCACCCCGCCAACACGTCACC
>JBQELM010000191.1:0-4911 GCA_052103915.1 Mycetocola sp.
CTCGCCGCGGGGGAACTCTTGGAAACTAATTCGTTCGCGGATTATGAGATTTACTCGCGTTATGTTTGATGTGATGTAGCTTTCTGTTGCGTTTGCCTGAGTATGGAACCCTTGTATGATCGGGGTATCCCCCGAAAGGCTGTATTGGTGAGCTCTGTGTCCCGCCTGACCTGGATGGACATGTTCCGAGGTCTTGCAATTGTTCTCGTGATTTTCCATCACTCGGTATCGGTCTTGGACATCTATGCGAATGGTTTTCATCCATGGATGAGAGTCGTTGATAATTTTGTTGCGCCGTATCGCATGCCTGGATTAGTTTTTCTTTCAGGTTTGTTGGTGGAGCGGTCGATTGCCAAGGGTTTCGTTCCGTACCTGGCTGGAAAGATTCGCCATATTGCCTGGCCGTATGTAATCTGGTGCGCCATAATCGCTTTTGTTGTCGGAGGTGGTTATAGCCTGAGTCAATTTGGTCATTCGTTCATCTACGGCCGCACGGGGCTGTGGTATTTGTGGTTTATATTCGTTTACTATCTGCTGATGTACGCCGTTCGGAAGGTTCCGATAGGTTTCACCATATCGGTGGCGTTAGCCCTCGCTACTGTTCTTCCTGAGGAGGGGAGAATAAGCCGATTTGCTGCACTTTTCGCATTCTTCGCGCTTGGTGTCTTCATTAGTAGACACTTAAAACTGTTTATTACACTTCTTGAAGACCGACGCCTTATATTGGTCACGGTGCCACCAGCGATCGCGCTCTCGTATATGAGCGCCTCCGGACTGGACGTCAAATATGACGCGGTTTTTGCTCCGTGGATTCTGTGTGGCGTGCTGAGCCTGTTGTTCGTGTGTCGAGCTCTGACCAATGTCGCCTGGATTGCTTCTCCGTTGTCTTACGTGGGTAGAAATTCACTGATTTATTATGTTGTTCAGTGGCCACTTATCGTGATAATCACGAGAACTATCGTTGAGGTCGGGATCGAACGTTCCATTGTGCAGCAGCCAATTGTGTTTATTTTGGCGCTTGCTGGGTGCACGATCATGAGTCTTGCCGCCGCTCATTCCAGGGTGGTGAAGAGTCTCTTCGTCATGCCGTTCGGTGCCCCAACGCACATTGCGAGAGCGCCGAAGAAGGCCAGTGCTGCTGAGGAAAACGTGATCGTCCAGAGCGAAGCGGCCAGCGCGCGTTTCCGATCGACATATGTTCCTCTGGAGCAGGGCAAGTAGATGTCGACTGGGGGAGAGCGCACGTCGACGACGTGAGCACAGCACACGGAGCCTGTTTATCGAAGTTCGAGCACGGCGATACATAGCCACCTGCCGGGGAGCGGACGTGTGAGCGGGGTATGATGCAAGGCGCGGTCCGATCTGAGCCGTTTCCGCCAAGAAAGAGTGACCTACCCCTGTGACTACTGTTGACTTGAGTGAGTACAGGACCCCCGGCCGCGGCCGAGGAATCCTGGACGTGTTCCACTGGCGCTACCTGCTGCAGCTGCTAATCCGCAAGGGAACGCAGACCAGGTACCGCAACTCGGCGCTCGGCTGGGGCTGGTCCTATGTGAAGCCTGCGGCCCAGTTCTCTGTGTACTACGTGGTGATGGGCATCCTGCTTAACCTGCACCGCGACATTCCGCTTTTTGCGGTGTATCTGTTCTCCGGCATCGTGATGGTCAACTTCTTTAACGAGGCCTTCTCAAACGCGACTAAGTCGATCACGGACAACCGCGCCCTGGTCAAGAAGATCTATCTGCCACGCGAGCTGTTCCCGATCGCCGCGGTCGTTGGAGCCTTCATTCACTTCCTTCCGCAGGTCGCGATCCTGCTGGCTGTCTGTCTGATCATGGGGTGGACTCCATCCATCCTTGGCATCGCAGCGATGCTGCTTGCGATTGTCATCGTGGCTGTGACGGCGCTGGGGCTTGGAATGTTTTTTGGTGCCCTCAACGTCGCGTACCGCGACGCCCAGAACTTTGTTGAGATTATTCAGGTGTTCTCCACCTGGTCCGTTCCCGTGCTCTACACCTGGCACATGGTCGCTGACAAAGCGCCGGAGTGGCTGCTGAACATCTACATGGTGAACCCGCTCGCCACAGCCGTTGAGTTGTTCCACCGTGGCGTGTGGCGGCCCATCGCCGAAAACGTTGAGCTTGCGCCGGGTAAAGAACTCTTTGCCGCACCGCCTCACCTGTGGATGAACGCGGGGATTGGTCTGGCGATTGGGATTGTGTTCCTGATCATCGGACAGCTCGTCTTCCGTCGATTTGAGCGTCGATTTGCGCAGGACCTGTGATGACTAACCTTTCCGATACCGCAGAAAGCACCTCAGCCGTGGCAGAGAATAAACCAAGCATCATTGTGGATCACGTCCGTAAGGACTTCCTCCTGCGCAAATCGCACTCGTTTAAAGAGGCCTTCATCGGCTGGATTCGGGGCAAAGAGGTTAAGGCCAAGAAGTTCCCGGCCGTCAACGACGTGAGCTTTACCATCAACGAGGGTGAATCCGTCGCCATCATGGGTTACAACGGATCGGGCAAGTCGACGATGCTGAAGCTCATCTCCGGCGTTCTTGAACCGGATGCGGGCAAGATCCTGATTCGGGGTCGGCTGGCCGGCCTGATCGAGGTTGGCGCCGGATTCCACCCCGAGCTGTCGGGTCGAGAGAACGTCTACCTGAACGCGGCGATCCTCGGTATGAAAAAGGACGAGATCGACGCGCGCTTTGACGACATCGTGGCGTTCAGCGAGATCGAGGCCTTTATCGACCAGGAGGTAAAGCACTACTCCTCAGGTATGTTCATGCGGCTGGCCTTCTCTGTCGCCATCCACACCGAGCTGGACATCCTGCTTGTTGACGAGATTCTCTCCGTCGGTGACGCGCCGTTCAAGGAGAAGTGCCGCGCAAAGATCCGTGAGCTCGCCAGCCAGGGCAAGACGATGGTCATTGTCAGCCACGACCAGCGCATGATGAAAGAGCTCTGCGACCGTGGAATTGTGATCAAGAAGGGCAAGCAGGTCTACGACGGACCTGTTGCCGAGGCAATTGAGGTCATGAAGAAGTAGCGTCTGTGGCGTTTTGCGTCGTGTAGTGAGGCTCCGACCCCCGGGTTGGAGCCTCACCATTTTTGGCGGACGCAGTGTCGCGACCGGGCATCACAGCCGGGCTGGCTGAAACCAAACCGCGCTGTGAGGTTCGTCAAGTGAAAACGAAGTAAACTCCTGGGATACGGTCTCATGCGAGACCAGTGCAGCCCGCGGTGCGTGCTTCAGGACAATGATTAGGTGGGATTGTGGCGCGGATACGTGCGGTTAATCGCAAAAAGCTGGTTGTGAGCGCGCTCCAACCGGGTGTTTCGAACATCAACGTTCGTTTTGACGGTCATCGGGTGTGGACTTTTTCGGTTGCGGACCAGACGCTCACATCTGATTCGGAGCTCCGGGTCACCTGGAGCCCCGCATTGGCCCCGTACCTCCACGGAACAACAGAGATGAGTCTTGAAGACCCCGCGACGGGTGAGGTTCTCCTCCGTCGCACGGTGAGCTTTACCAACGAGGACGATCGTGTCGAAGTCACCGACGTTCATGGCCGTTGGCTTGCCGTCAACAAGTGGGACCGCCTCGGTCCCAACTTTGAGGGCGACGACTCGGGGATTCAGGAACGTCTTGTCGAGAATGGTGCACGACTTGTTGCTGTTCTTGAGGAACTTGATTACCCGGTTTACATCGTCGGTGGAACGCTGCTTGGCGCGATGAGGAGCGGTTCGCTTCTGCCCCATGACGATGACATGGACCTGGCCGTCTTTAGCGAGGCAAAGAACCCGATTGATCTTGCGCTCGAGACCGCTCAGATGGAGCGACAGCTGCAGGAACGCGGATTTGTGAGTGTGCGACACAGCTACGCGCATCTGCAGGTGACTTTCTTCCGCGAAGATGGCACCACCGACCACTACATCGACATCTTCTCTGGTTTCACCTTTGACGACGAGTATGGGCAGCCGTTTGCGCTTTTGGGGCCGGAAATTACCAAATCCGATCTTCTGCCCCCGTCGCACGTGAAAATCAGCGGAATCAGCTTCCCCGCCCCGCGTATCCCAGAAGCTTGGCTGAGCTTCGCCTACGGGCCCAACTGGCGCGTGCCAGACCCGTCGTTCTCCTTTGTGACACCGCCGTCAACTATTCGACGGTTTGAGACCTGGTTCGGCGTGATGAACCGTCAGCGCGTGTACTGGGAGAAGCACTACGAAGCTGAGCTCACCCGCCCGGCCGTAACCGAGTGGGAGCGTGGCAACGTTCAGCAGTTCCTGGATTCCATCCCTGAGGGGGCGTCGGTTATCGACCTGGGAAGTGGTGACGGGCGGCTGACGGAGCTTATCGCCGCCAAGGCCGGCGAGGTTGTCGGCATTGACTACAGCTACGAAGCAATCGCTATCGCCCAGCGGACCGCACCGGATAATGTGCGCTACGAGTACCTCAACCTGAACGATGCGACCGCCTCGATGCAGTTCACTGCGCGGATGATTCGTTCAAAAAAGACCTGGTACGTGTTTGCTAATCATGTGATTCACACGATCGCAAAGGGAAACAGGGTGAACGTGTACCGTCTGCTTCAGCATGGTCTGCGCGGCGACGGATTTGCGTTCCTCACCTTTGACACAAACCTCTCTAGCTATTACGAACGGCTCAACCCCGAACGCTGGCACTTCAGCATCGACTGGTTGCGTAAAGAAACAAAACGGTTTGAGCTGAAACCCACTGTTCTTGAGATGGGGGAGCGCATCTCCGACGTGGAGACCCGCACAACCGCCGTCGTCAGAATTGAGCCCTTTATTGTGGCTGCACAGACCTCAGATGAGACAAGGATTAACGCATGAAGAGTTTCTTTAATAGGTTCGCCAAACGTCTGGCACCACGGACAATGCA
>JBQELM010000192.1:0-4900 GCA_052103915.1 Mycetocola sp.
ACTTTGTCACCAGTACCGAGCAGACAGCACGAGCCCTTCGGCGTCCACTTCCAGAGAAGCCGTACCGGCAGACACGGGTGGGAACGCTGTTCCACAGCTGGGTGGAGGAGCGATCAACCACCAGGGCAACACGGTCGTCCGACCTTTTTGACCTCAGTGCGATCGAGCAGGACAGCGACGAGGACAGCGGCGGAACCCTCGTGCCCATGGCGGAGCAGGACCGGCGGCAGCTAGCCGAACTTCAGAAGACGTTTGAGCGTTCCGAATGGGCTCAGCTTGCTCCGCTGCACGTTGAGCTTGAGATCAATGTGGTCCTCGCTGGACGCGTCGTCATTTGCAAGCTTGATGCGGTGTATAACCGGGACGGCCGGATTCAGATCGTTGACTGGAAAACCGGCCAGGCGCCGCGGGACGATGAGCAGCTTCAGGAACGGCAACTCCAGCTCGCGCTCTACCGGTTCGCGTACGCCCGCTGGTCGGGGATCAGCCCGGACGACATCGACGCCGTTTTCTACTACGTCAAAGACGACCACGTCCTACGGCCCACCCACATCAACAGCGAGGAGGAACTGCAGGAACTCTGGGCCCGCGTGACCCAGCCGGCGCCGCAGCCCGGCGCCTAGGGCAGGTCCAACCGGCCAACGCGGGCTGTTTCAGCGCGCGGCTCAGGCACCCGCTCAGGCCGCGTCGTGGTCCGTCTCAAGCACGTCAACGAGCGTGCTGAGAACGGCATCAGCGTCCTCGGCGTTGGTGCTCAGGACAACGGTGTCGCCGGCGGAAAGGCCAAGACCCATCAGCATGAGGATGCTCGACGCATCAACGGCGGGGCCGCCCTCGCGCCCAATGGTGACGGGAACCCCCGCCTGCTGAACGGCCTGAATGAAAATCCCGGCAGGACGTGCGTGCAGGCCCTGGGCGCTGGCAATGGTTGCGGTACGGCTAGACATAGAAACCTCTCAAAACGGTGACGGGTGTGCGAACACGCCGCACACAGCCCTGGATCGACTCGGCGACCGGGGCAGAAAATGGCTGAGCCCGGCGTGTGGCACACGCCAGCGGCGGACTAGAGTCCGAGCTCCTCAAGTACGGGGAGCTCGGCACGGACGGCTGCTTTGGCCGCGAGGGCGTCCTCCGCTGCCAGAGCGATCGTGGCAAGCCGGTTGCACTCCGCAGCCGTAACCGTGCGGAGAACCGCAGCGACCCGGGGCAGCGCGCGTGCCGTCATCGACAGGCTGGTGACGCCAAGCCCAAGCAGGACAACCGCGAGGGCCGGATCGGCTGCCGCTTCACCACAGACACCAACCGGAGCGGTGCCGCCGTGCTCGTCAGGACGCTCGGCCCCGGCGCGAGCAGCCTCGGACACCAGCCGCAGCACGGCGTGCTGCCACGGGTCGTTGAGGTCGCTCAGCGCCCCAAGCTGCCGGTCAGCGGCCAGGGTGTACTGGGTGAGGTCATTGGTGCCGATGGACAGGAAATCAACACGACGCAGGATGCTCGGCGCGCTGAGCGCCGCGGACGGTACCTCGATCATGACGCCTGACGTTTCCAGCCCCGCCTCACGGCAGTACTGCGCAAAACGCTCCGCCTCCTGCGCCGTCGACACCATCGGAGCCATCACACGCACCTGGGCATCGCTGTCTGCGGCGGCCCGGCTGATGGCCTCAAGCTGGTTGACCAGAACCTCAGGGGTGTCCTGTGCGGTGCGGAAGCCACGAACGCCAAGAGCCGGATTGGGCTCGTCCGTGTTGGTGACAAACGGCAGTGGCTTGTCGGCACCGGCGTCGAGGGTGCGGACCACAACCTTGCGGCCGGGGAAGGCGTTAAAAACGGGAAGATACTGGGCATACTGCTCATCAACACTCGGTTCACGATCGGAACCAAGGAAGCTGAACTCCGTGCGGAACAGGCCGACCCCCGCAGCACCGGCCTCGGCGGCGGCGATGGCATCGTCGGCGCCACCGATGTTGGCCAGAAGCTCAACGGGGGTGCCATCAGCCAGCTGAGCCTGGCCGTTGAAGTTCTGCTGGGCGGCCAGCTGCTGCTGCCAGGTTTCAACGCCGGCGCGATCCGCGTCGCTGGGTGGGGTGACGATCGTTCCCGCACTCCCGTCAACCGCGACCTCGACGCCGTCCTGCAGCTCTCCCGCGCCGCGGGCAGCAACAATTGCGGGAAGCCCCGCGGCCCTGGCGATGATCGCGGTGTGTGACTGGGGGCCACCATCGCTTGTCACCAGCGCAAGAATGAGCTCGGGCTGGAGGGTTGCGGTGTCGGCCGGTGCAAGATCAACAGCAACAAGGACGTAGGGGGTGTCCGATTCGGGGACACCGGGGGCAGCCAGCCCGCGCAGGGCGGCAACGGTTCGGCTCCGAACATCAAGCACGTCCGTTGCGCGTTCAGCCATGTAGCCGCCCAGGGCAGTGAGCTGCTCGGCGACGGTTCCCGCTGCCTCCCAGATCGCACGCTCCGCACTCGCCCCGGCGTCGATGCGTGCATCCGCCTGAGCCTTCAACGAGGGATCCGCAGCCATCATGGCGGTGGTGGCCAAAACCGCCGCCGCATCGGGGGCGGCACTCTCACCACGCCGGTTGAGCTCAGCAACAACCCGGTCAACCGCGTCACCCAGGCGCTGCTTCTCGTCGTCAACGCTCCGGCTGCTCTGCCGGGTCTCGGTCTCAGACGGGGCGCTGATGGGCTCGGCCATGCGTCGAACCGGTCCGATCACCCGTCCGGGGCTAACCCCAACTCCGGTGATCACGGTTGGTGGAACGGCAGAATCGCTTGAGCCATGAACCTCAGTCATGCTGTGTCCTCTTCGTGTGGAAATGTGAGAGGGGGGACGTCGACATTGACGCTACCACCGCTCCACGCACATCTCTGCACTGTTGACGGCGGCATCTCAGTAAATGTGTTTCCGCCAGAGGTGAAGACCCCTCGTCGGAGTGGGCGATCAGTCGCGGTCCGGTGACGGGGACGTCTGTTCCTGCGGCGACGCCGCTGCAGTATGCCCGTCCGATTCTTCGGTCGCGACGTGCTCCGCATCAGTGGAGGGCTCACCGTCAGACCCTGCTCGGCTTGACAGCTCAGGTGCCTCGGGGGACGAGGCTGAGTCGGTGAGGACATCAACACCGTGCTCATCGGCGTCGTTGCTGTCCCAGGTGTCAAAGGTTGACGGATCAAAACTGCGATCAACCGGCTCTGGGGTGTGTGGCGTCCGGGTGAGCAGAGCCTCCACATCAGCGACCGCGAGTGCCGGACTCTCGTCCTCCACGAGTGGTTTAACCCGTCGGGCAAGAACCGTGTCGACCAGGCCATCAAGCATGGTGATGGCGTCCTCGACAATGTCCTCGTTGTGGATGTCTTTGCCGTGCAGAAGCCAGCGGGCAAGCTCAAGCTCGGCGTGCAGCAGCGCGCGTCTGCGCAGCGCTCCATCAGGGTGACGGGCACAGTTCTGTTCGTAGGCGGCGAGGATGCTGTCGGCCGCGGTGCCGGCACCGGAGAGCCAACTCAGATCGCGTGCCGGGTCGGCAACTTTTAGTGAGCCCCACCCGATGACCCCGCCAACAACGGTTCCGATCTCGTGGTCGTTGAGGATGAACGAGTCAGCACTCAACGAGCCATTAACAACGGTCGGCTGGAACTGCCACATGTCATCATCTTCGACGGCCTCGCGCCAGCGCTCGCGAACCGCTGTCGGAACCGAGCGGGTTGAGATGGCACGATCAATAACGTTGCGTGCCTCGTTGCGGGACTCAATGGCGCTCAGAACGGGAAGCCCCGCCTCGCCGACAAAAGCACCGGGGAGGGAGTGAATGGCCGCAATGGCCGAACCGATTGAGGACGCCAGCCCGTCACCGGCAGGGATCTGTTCGGCATCAGCGCTGTAGCCGGGAAGGTAGTCGTACACAACGGCGCGACCCTGCCGTGTCGCCGCCTGACCTCGAACACGGGGGACGCGGAACGGCAGGAGGCTGCGTGTGCCCGGCGTCAGTGCACCAAGAGCAATCACCTCGATGGCCTGCTCGGTTGCCGCCTGATCGGTGGCGGGTACCCGAATGGTTGCGTCATCGCCGTCAGCCAGCCGCAGGAGCGCGGAGTCAAAGTTGCCGACGGCGCCGTGGCTCAGCGGGCCACTCCCGACGACCTGGAGCCCGTCGACGGCGGTGGTCGCGAGCGCGGCTAGAGTGAAGTGGGACCTGGCCATGGCTCTAGCGTAGGTTCTCGTCCCACGGTGCTGGCGACCGCCACACCCTGTCCGCTGATTGGGAGAGAATGACAGCCCTGTCCACCACCATCCAACCCCCACTTTCTCGCAGCGATATCGACCGGGACGATCAACGGCGTCTGGTTCCCGGTGCTCTTGAGGCGCTGCATGCGGAGTCAACCTCTCGCGCGATCCTTTTGCACGACGGCCGTTTTGCCGTGACGCCCCAGGGGCTTGCGCTGTGGTCGCCGGAGGCCATTGCCGGAGCCGTAACCGTTGCCTATCTTGGTCGGTCGACGGAGCCTGACGACGGCGGCGAACGGACATCATTCCTGCTGCAGACGGTGGAGACGGCTCCTGATGTCCCCGGAATTGAGTGGGTCACGCTGCGTGACATCGCGACAACGCTGAGCGCCAGGGATGCGGGGTTGGCCACGGAGGCCAGCGCGCTGAACAACTGGCACCGCTCGTCGGCGTTCTGCCCGCGCTGCGGAAGCGCAACGGAGGTCACCAAGGCGGGCTGGGCACGAGAGTGCGCGGCGTGCGGAAACGAGATTTTCCCGCGAACCGACCCGGCGGTCATTGTCGCCGTCCACGACAGTAACGACCGCATCCTGCTGGGGTCAAATGCGCTCTGGGAGCACAACCGCTACTCCGTTTTGGCCGGATTTGTTGAGGCTGGTGAGTCGCTCGAAGCGG
>JBQELM010000193.1:0-2992 GCA_052103915.1 Mycetocola sp.
AATTCTCAGTGGAATTCTGGCCGTCCCCACCGGCAGCGCGTTCACGATCGCCGCACTTGCCGGTGTCCTCGTCGCCACACTGGGAGGCGCACAAACCACGCAGTTTGTACTCAGGCACGCCAGCAAAACAAGCCGCCCGCTTGCAGGAGCACCAGAACAACAACACAAACCCGAGGTGACGTCGCAGCAACACTCACACTCACACGACGCACAGCCGAACGCGTTCAGCGACGACGGAGACCCCTCACCCACCACCGCGGAACAGCAAACAATTGATAACGACGAGCTCCTGCGCGGGGGGAAAACGATTGGCTATCTGGAGCGGGGACTCAGCGCCCTCGCGCTCGTGTCAGGAGCGCTCACAGCCGTAGCGATCATCATCGCGATCAAAGGGCTCGGCCGATTCACCGAATTGGATAGTTCCGCCGCACGGGAACGCTTCATCATCGGGACACTCGCCAGCCTGGCGTGGGCGACCCTGGCCATCACGCCGGCACTTCTCCTGACATAGAGCGCCAAAACGATCCGCACCGGTCGCGACATCGTCATGCCACGGACATCGCCGCTCGCGGGCGACACTCGGAATCACCATCCCCGGGTCAGTCGTGAACACAGCCCGGCGTTCACTGCCCCACAAATGGCCCAGACCCCGCAAACGACTCGGGCCCCACAAACCGCACAGACCCCACAAAAGACTCAGGCCCCACCCCGTTACCGGGATGAGGCCTGAATTGCGCACTCGGTTATCAGTCCTGCTCGACAGATAGCGCCGACAACACGCTCTTCAAGCGCTCGGACAGCTGACGGTGCTGATCGGCCACACGCTCGGGAGCGGTACCGCCTGCTCCCCGGCGACTGCCGATGGAGCCCTCAACCGTCAACACCTCACGAACAGCCGGAGTCAAGTGGACGGACACCCCGGCCAACTCGGCATCGGACGGCTCATGAAGCTCCAGCCCGCGTTCCTCACAGAAACGAACAAGCTCACCGGAGATCTCGTGCGCATCACGGAAAATCACGCCCTGCTTGACCAGCCACTCGGCAACATCCGTTGCCAGGGAGAAGCCCTGCGGAGCCAGCTCAGCCAGACGATCCGTGTGGAACGTCAGCGTTGCGACCATTCCGGCGAACGCGGGCAACAGAACCTCAAGGGTGTTGACCGAGTCAAAAACCGGCTCCTTGTCCTCCTGAAGATCGCGGTTATACGCGAGTGGAAGACCCTTCAACGTGGCAAGCAGCCCGCTGAGGTTGCCGATCAGGCGACCAGACTTCCCCCGAGCAAGCTCGGCGATATCCGGGTTCTTCTTCTGCGGCATGATGCTTGAGCCAGTGGAGTAGCCATCGTGGAGCGTGACAAAGCCAAACTCCTTTGTGTTCCACAGGATGATCTCTTCACTGAACCGTGACAGGTTGATGCCGATCAGGCTCGTGATGAAAGCAAACTCGGCCACCACGTCTCGACTCGACGTGGCGTCAATGGAATTCTCGGTCGGTTCGCTCAGCCCCAGCTCCCGAGCCACAAGCTGCGGGTCAAGACCAAGCGAGCTTCCGGCGAGAGCACCCGCACCGTAGGGCGACTGAGAGGCACGAACCCACCAGTCACGCAACCGCTCAAGGTCGCGGACCAGCGGCCACGCGTGAGCAAGCAGCTGGTGAGCAAGCAAAACCGGCTGCGCGTGCTGCAGGTGCGTGCGACCGGGAAGAGCTGCCGTGGGGTGCGCCGCAGCCTGAGCAGAAATCGCGTCAATGACGTCACGCAGCTGAGCAGCAATCACCCGAGCATGATCCCGAAGGTACAACCGGACAAGCGTGGCAATCTGATCATTCCGACTGCGACCAGCGCGGAGCTTACCGCCAAGGTCACCGCCAGCAATCTCAATCAGGCCGCGCTCCAGTGCCGAGTGCACATCCTCATCCGACTCCGCCGCAACAAACTCACCAGAAACAACCCGCTCTTCGAGCGTGTTAAGGGCGGAGTGCATGGCGACCAGCTCATCAGCTGAGAGGTAGCCGGCCGCAGCCAGCGCCGTCGCATGGGCACGGGAACCAGCAATGTCATAACCGGCAAGCACCCAGTCAAACTGGGTGGACTTGCTGAGCCGCGCGAGCGCGGGCGAGGGCCCTGAGGCGAAACGACCGCCCCAGAGCGCGCCCGGCTCCTCCGCCCGGTTTCCCGAGGCGCCCGAACCCGTCAGATCAGTGTCAGCCACTACTGCGCAGCGTCCCGGCGAGCCGAGATCTTGCTCGGCAGTGACCACAGCTCGATGAAGCCCTTCGCCAACGACTGGTCGAAGGTGTCACCGGTGTCGTAGGTGGCCAGATCGAAGTCGTACAGGCTCTGGCTTGACCGGCGACCGGTCACCGTTGCGGTTCCCGCGTGCAGGGTCATTCGGATGTCGCCGCTCACAAAGCGCTGCGTCTCGTTGATGAACGCGTCAAGCGAGCGCTTCAGGCCCGAGAACCACAGGCCGTCGTAGACAAGCCCAGCCCACTCAGCCTCGATGCCGCGCTTGTAGCGGGCAACATCGCGCTCAACGGTCAGGTTCTCCAGCTCCTCGTGCGCGGCAATCAGCGTGATGCCGGCCGGGGACTCGTACACCTCGCGTGACTTGATGCCCACAAGGCGGTCCTCAACGATGTCAATACGACCGATGCCCTGGTCACCGGCAAGCTTGTTCAGAATCTGAACAGCCTGAAGCGGCGTGACGGCCTCGCCATCAATGGCGGTCGGGACGCCCTCGGTGAACGTGATCGTTACCTCGGTAGCCTCACGAGGAACCGAAGGGTCCTGCGAGTAAGTGTAGAGGTCCTCAATCGGAGCGTTCCACGGGTCCTCGAGGAATCCGGTCTCCACCGCGCGGCCCCAGACATTCTGGTCAATCGAGTAGGGGCTCTTCTTGGACTGCTCGATCGGCAGGTTGTGCTCCTGCGCATAGACAATTGCCTTGTCGCGGGTCAGAGCAAAGTCACGAACCGGCGCGACCGAAGCAAG
>JBQELM010000193.1:3002-4886 GCA_052103915.1 Mycetocola sp.
CCTCAAAGCGGACCTGGTCGTTGCCCTTACCCGTGCAACCGTGAGCGACGGTGTCGGCTCCCAGCTCACGAGCGGTCGCCACCAGGTGCTTGGCGATCAGGGGACGGCTGAGAGCCGACACCAGCGGGTACCGCTTCTGGTACAGGGCGTTCGCCTTGATTGCGGGAACGAGGTAATCGTTTGCGTACTCGTCCTTTGCGTCAACAACAACGGACTCGACCGCACCGCAGTCAAGTGCACGCTGACGGATGACGTCCATGTCTTCGCCGTCCTGGCCAACGTCAATCGCCAGTGCGACAACGTCCTTCCCCGTGGCGTCCTTCAGCCAACCGATTCCAACCGAGGTGTCAAGTCCACCCGAGTATGCGAGTACTACGCGATCCGCCATGCTTATTGCTCCTTGTCTTGTGACGTTTTTAGTTTAGGGGGCACAGGGGTCGCCGCTCGTCGCGCCACGGTGGCAACCGCGCGTTCTACGGGGCCCTGGCCCAGGGTGAGCCGCCAAAGCCAGGCACCCGCAAGCGCCAGGCCCAGAGACCAGAAGAAAACAGCTGTCCCCTGCGTGGGTTCGCCCATAAAGGCCAACACACCAAGGGACAGAATGTGGATGCAATACACCGTGAGAGCCAGCGCGCCAATGGCACGAATCGGTGCGGCAACACCGAGGACAGCACGGGGCAGCATCAGGCACAGCGCGATGATGGCAAGCGCATACCCACCGGACCCAACAACCTCAGCAATACCACCGCTGTGCGGCGCTGAGGAAAAAATGGAGTCCCAGCCGATCATCCCTAGGCCAGCGTCAGGCGACGCAACCTCAGCGGGAAGAACGGCCGCAACGCTGTAGCCAACGACCGCGCAGCCCGCACCAATAAGAAGCGCACTCCGCTGCACGACCGGCCGGTCCGCCCCGGCCCTCCCCAGAGCCATGCCAACGGCAAAGAAGGTGAACCAGGTGATCACCGGGTAATAGCCAAGAACAAGCAGATCGGTAAACGTTCCCCCACCCGGCGCCTGAAGTAGCAGGTCGCCAAGAGCTCGCTGGAGCAGAGGCCCCACGACGGCAAGAACGGCAGCGAGCACGGCCAACCGCTTCCACGACCAGCTCAGCACGATCAGACTGAACGCCATACAGAGGGCGTAGTACTCCAGAATGATCGCGATAGGCGCCCCGGCCACATTGAGGAGTGACCCAATCACATAAATCAGTGCGGCACGGACCAACAGTCGCAGTCGAGTTCTGACCAGCTCATCCCCGGTTGGAGGCGACTGACGGCCGGACATGAGCGTCATGCTCACACCGGCGACGGTGGCAAAAAGAATCGACGAGCGTCCATCAACAACGCCAAGCCAACTGCCCGGCTCAGTCCACGAAAAGTCATCGATAATCAGCGTGTGAGCGGCGAGCATGCCGATCAGTGCGAGCCCCCTCGCGAGGTCAAGTCCGCCAAGCCGGACGGGAGCACTCATGCCGACGTGTCTGCCGACTTCTCCAGCAGCCAGCTGAGCAGTGCCTTCTGGGCGTGAAGCCGGTTTTCGGCCTCATCCCAAATCACACTGCGTGGTCCATCGATGACAGCGGCCGCAACCTCGTACTCCCGATACGCGGGCAGGCAATGCATAAAGATCGCATCGTCGGCGGCATGCGCAAACAGGGCTTCGTCAACGCGGAACGAGCCAAAGAGAGCGATGCGCTCAGCCTTCTCGCTCTCTTGTCCCATCGAAACCCAGGTATCCGTGATGACAACGTCGGCTCCGGCCACGGCCGTCACCGCATCCGTCGTCAGCAGGACGGATCCGCCCGTGCTGGCGGCGATAGCCTCGGCGTCAGCAACCACATCGGCGTCCGGTTGTGCCTGTTCCGGCGCCCCAATCCGGACATGC